>NZ_RZQA01000019.1:0-19569 GCF_004022915.1 Mesorhizobium sp. M7A.F.Ca.US.006.04.2.1 | reverse complement strand
CCCGCGAGGCGATCGACCTGATCGAGCGCGCGGTCGAAAAGCGCCAGGTGCTGACCATCGACTATTCCGACGAGGCCGGCCGCGGCACCGCCCGCGATATCCGCCCGCTCGGCCTGTGGTTCTGGGGCAAGGTGTGGACGCTGGTCGCCTGGTGCGAGATGCGCGACGATTTCCGCGCCTTTCGTATCGATCGCATCGCCTCGGTGGTCATCGCCGGCCGCATCTTCAAGCCGGAGCGCGGCAAGCAGCTTGCCGACTTCTACCGCGCTGTGGAGCGCAGCGAGGACTATGGCATGGCGCCGGACCGCGCCGCGCGCAGCTGAGACCTGGCGCAGCTACAAAAAAAGCCCGCTCGAAGCGGGCTTTTTCTTGGAATATCAGACAACCTCACTCGTCGTCGTCATTGTCCGTGTTCTTCGACTTCAAGGCAGAGAGCTTGGCGAACACGGCGTTGGCGTCGAGTTCGGCGTCCTCGTCCTTCGGCTTCTCGGGAGCCGGCACCAACCGCTCGGTCAGGGCCGCCGGCAGCAGCGTGTCGCCGACCGGCTGCGCCTGTTCGCGGCCGCGCGAGGCGCGGTTGACTTCCATGTCGAGGTCGATCTGCGAGGCGAGACCCAGCGTCACCGGGTCCATCGGCTGCAGATTGGCTGAGTTCCAGTGCTTGCGCTCGCGGATCTGTTCGATCGTCGACTTGGTGGTGCCGACGAGGCGCGAGATCTGCGCGTCCTTGAGCTCGGGATGGTTGCGCACCAGCCACAGAATTGCGTTCGGCCGGTCCTGGCGCTTCGACAGCGGCGTGTAGCGCGGACCCTTGCGCTTGGATTCGGGCACCCGCACCTTGGGGTCTGAAAGCTTCAGGCGCTGGTTCGGATCCTTCTCGGCACGGGCGATCTCGTCACGGGTCAGCTGTCCGGTCATGATCGGGTCCATGCCCTTGATGCCTTGCGCCGCTTCGCCGTCGGCGATTGCCTTGACCTCGAGCGGATGCAGCCCGCAGAACTGCGCGATCTGCTCGAAGGAAAGTGCGGTATTGTCGACCAGCCAGACGGCGGTCGCCTTGGGCATCAGCAGCGTATTGGCCATTTTTACAAATCCTTCTCGTTCGCCCGCGTTCCCGCGCGGGCGGTGGTTTAGAGCCACCAAAATGGGAAATTCGCGGTCTGTATAACCGCTCTCGGGGCGTTTCGCAACGTTTTTGGAGCAAAGACCGGAAGCCGTGGGTACTTACCGAAAACGTTCCGCGCTCTTGAACAGAACGACAAGCTGGCTTCGCTGGCGAGTTCCGGTCTTGGCAAAGATCGGTTGAGGTAGGGCACCCCGGTCAATCAGGGTTCGCCCTTGTGAAAGCGCCGAGCCAAGATGCCATGCAGGAAACTGAGGTCAACCCTGCTCGATGGCCGGTATCGGTTGGGACGGTCGTTGATCTCCCGCCCAAAACGACAAAACCCGCCGGACTGGGTCCAGCGGGCTCGGAACCGCGACAAAGTTCGTCTGGTGCGGCTCTGGCTTCCACGGCTTGGGTCCGCCGGAGCGGACCAGGACGTGGCTTTAGATAGCCCTGCGGGCGATCTTTTCGATGTCGGCGCGGTTGATGCCGAGATCGCTGAGCTGACGTGCGTTGAGACGGCTCAGTTCGCGGACGGTCTCGGTGTACATACGCCAGTTACGGAAAGCGCGGATCGGGTTCATGGTAGTCCCTCCAGAATGATGTTCGTTTCGATGGTGCTCAAATAGGCGTCATCGATGAGGACTTGAATGGCTGATTTTGCATAGCAATGATGCAAATGCTGCATTGCAGCATTAAGCTTCTGTTCATCTTGTGGGCAGCGAGGCGCTGACCTCGCGCGCTGTCAGCCTACGTCGAGCACGATCTTGCCGATATGCTCACCCTCTTCCATGCGCTCATGCGCCCGCCAGGCTTCGCTGAGCGGGAAGATCATGTCCATCACAGGGGCAACCTTGTGCGTGCCGAGCAGCGGCCACACCTGCGCTTCCAGCGCCGCCGCGATCGCCGCCTTGAACTCGACGGTTCGCGGCCTCAGCGTCGAACCTGTGTGGGTAAGCCGCTTGACCATGATCTTCGAAAAGTCCGCGCTTGCGACAGCGCCGGCCTGAACGGCGATCTGGACGATGCGGCCTTCGACCGCCGCGGCTTCGTAGTTGCGCGCCACATAGTCGCCGCCGACCATGTCGAGGATGACATTGGCGCCTTTGCCACCCGTTGCCTCCTTCACCGCGGCGACGAAATCCGCCTCGCGATAATTGATCGCCCGGTCGGCGCCGAGCTTCAGGCAGGCGTCGCATTTCTCCTTGCTGCCGGCAGTGGTGATGACATAGGCGCCGAAGGCGGAGGCAAGCTGGATTGCTGTCGTGCCGATGCCGGACGAGCCGCCATGGACGAGCAGCGTCTCGCCTTTCTTGAGGCCGCCACGCTCGAACACATTGTGCCAGACGGTGAAGTAATTCTCCGGCACCGCCGCGGCTTCGGTGTGGGTGAAGCCGGCGGGCAACGGCAGCACGCTCCCTGCATGGACCTTGACATATTCGGCATAGCCGCCGCCGGGCGTCAGCGCACAGACGCGGTCGCCAATGCGCCAGCGTGATATGTCGTCGCCAAGGGCCGCCACTTCACCCGATGCTTCGAGGCCCGGCAGGTCGGATGCGCCGGGCGGTGGCGGATAGGCGCCTTTGCGCTGCTGGACGTCGGGCCGGTTGACGCCGGCGGCATGCACCTTGATCAGGATCTCGCCGGGGCCGGGCTGCGGCACGTCGCGTGTTTCCGGCTTCAGCACCCGAGGGCCACCTGGCTCCGAGATCGCGATGGCCGTCATTCTTGCCGGAATTTTCTGTCCGCTCGCCATGAGATTTCCCGTCTTTCCTCGCCGTTATCCGACCGGCTGTTTGCATCGACGCCCCTGCCCTATGTATGCTGATTGCCAAATCAGGCAAATGGCCAATCTGGTCTTGGCGGAGGAGGAGCGACAATGGCGATCTTCGACGACGAACCCAAGAAGAAGGCGCGCCCGCACGAGATCGGGCAGGACCTGTCATTGCTTTCCGTCAGCGACTTGACTGAGCGGATCGGCATCCTGCGCGACGAAATCGCCCGCCTGGAAGCCGAACTCAAGGCCAAGGACACCACCAAATCCGCGGCCGAAGCACTGTTCCGCCGCGGATAGGCGCTCGGGCGTAAAGCCCGCCGCCGAAAAGCCCGAATGCGACTGTCTTCAGACGCAGCGTCCCCGCCAAACCTGAGCCGGATCAACCAATGTTCGCAACCTACCGACCGATCCTCTCGCTGCTTCGCGGCACCGCTTTCCTGCTCGCGGCATCTGGTTTGCATGGGCTGCTTCTGCCCCTGCGCGGTCAGTTGGAAGGCTTCTCGACCGCATCGCTCGGCCTGATGGGCACGGCCTGGGCCGGCGGCTTCGTCACCGGCTGCTTCTTCGCACCGCGCATCGTGCGCCGCGCCGGCCACGTGCGCGCCTTTGGCGCCTTTGCCGCATCCGGCGCCATCGTGGCGCTGCTCACCGGGCTGATCATCGACGAGTATGTCTGGATCCTGCTGCGCGCCTTCACCGGCTTCACCATGGCCGGCGCCTTCATGGTCATCGAAAGCTGGTTGAACGAGAAGGCCACCAACGAGAACCGTGGCACCGTCTTCGGCCTCTACATGATGGTGACTTATGCCTCGATCATGGGTGGGCAGATGATCGTCGCCGGCGGCGACGTGAAGTCCGCGTCGCTGTTCATGATCACCGGCATCCTGTTTTGCCTGTCGCTCATTCCGACGGCGGTCTCGACCGCCTCCCACCCCAAGCCGCTGCAGGATGTCTCACTTGATGTCAGGGGCCTTTATGCCAATTCGCCGGTGTCGGCGGTCGCTTGCGTGCTGATCGGCATCGCCAACGGCGCCTGGGGCACGCTTGGCGCGGTCTATGGTGCACGCATCGGCATTTCCACGGCCGAGATCGCCCTGATGATGAGTCTTGTGGTCGTTGCCGGTGCCGCCATGCAGCTTCCGGCCGGGCGCCTGTCCGACAAGACCGACCGGCGCTTCGTGCTGGCGGGGGCGGCTTTCGGCGGGGCCTTCTTCGCGCTCATGATCTTCCTGTTCGAGCCACGCTCCGGCGTCTTCGTCATCGTCTTCACCGCCGCTTATGGCGCCTTCGCCTATACGCTCTATTCCATCGCCGTGGCGCATGCCAACGACCACGCGCGCTCGGAGGATTTCGTCAAGGTATCTGGCGGGCTGTTGCTGCTCTATGGCTTCGGCACGATGATCGGACCTTTGCTTGCGGCTGCCCTGATGGGCTGGATGCGCCCGGAAGGTCTGTTCCTGGCGACCGCCTTCGCGCATCTCTGCCTGGCGGGCTACACGCTGCTGCGCATCAGCCGCCGCGCGCCGGTGCCGATCGGGGATCGTGACGCCTTCAAGACGCAGCCGGCCGACCGTTCGGTCACCCCGGAAGCATTGCGGCTTGATCCCAGAAGAAAAGCAGAAGCAGACGGTTGAGATTCGAAAGGCTTTGCCTCACTAATACAGGCATGATGTTTTCCGACGCCTTCATGGCGATTGCCGATCCCAACCGGCGCCATCTTCTGGAAGAACTTCGCCGCGGCCCGAAAACCGTCACCGAACTGGCCGCCGGCTTGCCGGTCTCGCGCCCAGCCGTGTCGCAACATCTGAAAGTGCTGCTCGATGCCGGCCTGGTCCACGCCAAGCCGGAAGGAACAAGGCGCGTCTATACGGTGAGCGGCACTGGCTTCCTCAAACTCAACATCTGGCTCGATCAGTTCTGGGAAGCCTGACCCGATCAACCGTTGTTGTAGGGGAAGAACTTGAAGTAGGGCTGCGCCTCCCCGATCACCCGAGCGAAGGCGGGGCGCTGCAGCAGGCGGTCGTGATAGCGCTTCACAGCCGGGTACCTGTCGCCCAACGGCTCGACCTTGTTGGCATAGAACAGCGCGGGGGAGGCTGCGCAATCGGCCATGGTGAAGCTGTCGCCCATCGCCCAGATCTTCGACTGCATGTCGTGTTCGATGATGGCGTAGGAATTGCGCAACCGGTCGCGAGCCTGCTCGACGCCGAACGGGTCGGTCTTGTCGCCGGGACGCAACCGGTCGCCGACAATCTTCTGCATCGGCTCCTGCACATAGAAATCATAGAAACGGTCAGCTTGGCGGACGGCCAACGCCATGTCGATCTCGGCGGGAACGAGGTCGACCGGCCCCGGATAGTGCGCGGCCAGATATTCGACGAGGATGCTCGATTCCAGCACCGTACGGCCACGCGCATCGTCGCGCAGCGCCGGCATCTTGCCGGCCGGCGAGATCTTCAGGCAGGCCGCGCGCGATTCAGCATCGCCAAGGTCGACGATGACAGGCGTGAACGGCGTGGCGTTCTCGTACAGCGCGATCAACGGCTTCCAGCAGAAGGAGGCCAGCGGATGGAAATGAAGTGTCAGGGACATTTTTTGCTCGTCTGTTTCCTGGATTGTCGGTGGCCGCTACCATGCGGCACGCCTGTTGCGGTTAGCCTTGTCCGTCAAACCAGCCTATGCTGCTTCAACCGGCTTGGACATGCGCGATGATCGCTGCGGACATCTCGGCCCAGTCGTCCGGATGCAGCTCGTGGCCGCCACCTTCGATGCGAATGAGTCTTGCGCCGGTGACCGTCTCGGCCAGCGCCTCGCCGTGTTCGACCGGAAAGATCGGATCCGCCGTGCCGTGAATGACCAGCAGCGGCGCCGCGATCTCGTGCAGGCGGCCCTTCCAGGCGGCGCCGCCCTTGAGCATGAAATGGTTGGTCGCGCTCAGGAAGCCGCCGGAGCGGTCGTAATCCTGCTCGACAAAGGCCCGTATCCCCGCCGCATCGAATGAATGCGTGGTGCTGGCGATCGCCCGCGCATCCCTGACGATGAAATCGACCACTTGACCACGGTCCGACCAATCGACTTTGGCGCCCTCGGCCGAGTGTTCCATGTAGGCTTCGGTCGTCCCGGGAAGGCCGGATGTGTCGATTCCCACCGGCGAACTGCTGATCACAGTCAGAGATACGACACGCGAGGGATGTTTCAACGCCACAAGCTGCGCGATCATGCCGCCCATCGACATCCCGACGACATGCGCCTTGCCGATGCCGTGGTCGTCCAGAACATGCATTGCATCGTCGGCCATATCATCGAACGTGTAGGGCGGCTCTCCCGGTTTGGATTTCGTCGAACGGCCGGTATCGCGATTGTCGTAGCGGATCACGAACAGGCCGGCACCGGCCAGTTTCCGGCAGAACGCCTCCGGCCACCACAGCATCGAGGCCATCGCTCCCATGATCAGCAACAGCGGCGGGTTCGCCGGATCGCCAAAGACTTCGGATATAATCTCAGGGCGTTCGGTGGTCCTCATCACGCAGTCTCCTCTCTGCAAAACTGATTGCATTTTGCAATCGGTTGCACGATAATAAAACTGATACGATAATGCAACCGGTTTTGGAGAAAAATCTCATGAGCATGGATCGCCGGTCCGGGTGCCCGATCAATCTGTCGCTGGAAGTCTTCGGCGACCGCTGGAGCCTGATCATCCTTCGCGACATGATCTTCGGCGGCAGGCGCCATTTTCGCGAGCTGCTCAACGGATCGATGGAAGGCATCGCCTCAAACATCCTCGCCGACCGGCTGAAGCGCCTGATGGAGCTGGGCATGCTGACCAAGGCCAACGATCCCTCGCACAAGCAGAAGGCGATTTACAGCCTGACCGAGATGGCGATCACGCTGGTTCCGATCCTGGCCCATCTCGGCGCCTGGGGCCGCGTCTGGCTGCCGGTCAGCGACGAATTGTCGATCCGCGCCGAACTGCTGGAAAAGGGCGGACAGCCTATGTGGGACAAATTCATGGACGAGTTGCGGCACGAGCATCTCGGCATGCCGCTCGATACAATGTCTGGCCTTTCTGTCCGCGCGACCTTGCAGGCCGCCTACGAGGCGGTGGTTGCCAGCAAGGCCCTCGCCGCCAGCCCGGCCGCGTAACCAACTTATTTTCCCGTTTTGGGGCCGGCTCTGCTAGAAGAAGCGGAAAATCACAATTCACGGGATTGGATAAGGTCTTGGTTGAGAACTCTCGGGATGCTGCCCGCGCACGCGCCGACCTGCGCTTCAAGAAGCAGGAAGAGGCGGCAACCGTCCGCCAGAAGGCGATGGCCGAATACGCCGCCGAGAGCGATGCTCGCCAGGCCAAGACCAACAAGCTGCGGGCACTGCGTCTCGCCAAGGAAGCGGAAGACCTCGCCAACGCGCCGGCGGAACCCGCCAAGAAACCGGCCCGCGCCAAGAAGAAGTAGCCCAGCCACGTCTGGAGCCATACAAGCGGCAACGCTTATCCGGAAGAGCGGGCGAAGGCTGCTTTCCATCCTGCCTTTTCACGCGAAGCAATTTCAACCGGAACGGGGATGTTATCTCGCCCGCCGACGATCGATGATCGACGCGTTTCAAACAGGAGACCGCCATGACCGCACTGCCGCTCGAAAAAGCCAGGCAAATCATCGAAACCGCCTTTGCCAAGGGCTCCGATCTCAAGCTCAAGCCGCTCGGCGTCGAGCACCGAGACGCCGGCGGGCATCTGGTCGCCTTCCAGCGCCAGGACGGCGCCTCGTTCCTGCGTCCGCAAATGTCGGCCGGCAAGGCCTATGGTGCGCTCGCCATCGGCATGGGCTCGCGCAAAGTCGAGGCCTTCGCCAAGGAGCGCCCGCATCTCGTCGCCGGCATCTCGGACGTCTCGGGCGGGCGCGTGCTGCCGGTCGTCGGCGGCGTGCTGATCCGCGACAAGGCCGGTGCCATCATCGGCGCCGTCGGCATTTCAGGCGACACGTCGGACAATGACGAAGCCGCGGCAATCGCCGGCATCGAGGCCGCCGGTTTCACCGCCGATCCGGGGTGAGGTCGGGAACTTCGTCATCCACGGGCGGAGCAGGAGCGAGGCTCCGTCGCGCAGACCCGAGGATCCATTCCGTAACATCAGCCGTAGAGTGCAGCGGAGCAGAAACTTCCGCCTTCCGCGCCGGGGACCTAATTCAAATTGATGTCCCGGCTGGCCGACCGCATCGACACCGCGAATCCGGCCAGCACGTCGAACAGCGCGATGACCATCAGGGTGAAGAAAACGGAATGGGCCGCACCCTTCACCAGCAGGAACTCGACCAGGAAGGCCACGAAGACCAGCGTCGACAGAAGATGGTCCATGATCGAGGCGTTGGTGGTGCGCACCGACTTCGCCATTTCGAGGAACAGGAAGATCAGCCCGATCAGCACCATCAGGTCGCCAAGCGTCATCGAGAACACGCCACCCGACATCATGCTGAATGAGAAGACCTCGCTTGCCCACGGATCGTCACCGCTGCCGAATATTCCCAGCAGTCCGAGATTGTAGAGCACGAAAGGCACGATCAGCAGCGGAATGGCACCGAACATCTGGCGTCTCCATGTGGGGGCAATCCTTTGTAGAATGCGCCACAGGCACGCCGTCAAGATGTTTCGATGGCAGCGTTGAACACGGTCGAAGACCGCACGCAACAACAATGTCAGCCGGTTGCCTGCAACGATTGCCGCCCACGCGTCGAGATGCGCGCTACCCGCCCCCCAAACGCAAAAGAACCGGCCACTGGCCGGTCCTTTTGGAATTCAAACCTTTGGAAGGTTGGTCTCAGCTTTCCTTGGGCGTCAACACCTGGCGACCGCGATACATGCCGGTCTTCAGGTCGATATGGTGCGGACGGCGCATTTCGCCGGAATTCTTGTCCTCGACATAGGTCGGGGCCTTGAGGGCGTCGGCCGAGCGGCGCATGCCGCGCTTGGACGGAGAGGTTTTACGTTTCGGAACGGCCATGGATATGCTCCACTACATGGTCAAAAGCCCCGCCCGCCCTCGTGAAAGGGCCATGTCGGGGCCTAAATCTGAGAAAGTCGGGTGCCTATACACGCCCTGTACCGTTTTGGCCAGCACTGGCGCGAATTTTTTTGGATCGGCTAGCGGAGACAACCGACATAGGCGCCCGAGCGGCCGGCTCGCCGCTCGATCAGATTGGCAAGCCGCCTCAGGCCAGGCCCGGGCTTGGCCGGATTGCGGGCGATCGGATTTGGCAAAGAGACCGCAAGCAGGGCGGCCTGCCGTCGCGACAGCTGTTTTGCCGAGACGCCGAAATGGTGCTGTGCCGCGGCCTCGATGCCGTAGATGCCCGGCCCCCACTCGGCGATGTTGAGATAGATTTCCATGATGCGCCGTTTCGACATCACCGCATCGAAATAGACGGCCAGCGGCAATTCGACCACCTTGCGCACCGAGCCCAGCGGCCGCGACCAGAGATACAGGTTCTTGACCGTCTGCATGGTGATGGTCGAGGCGCCGCGCGTCGCTTCGCCGGCCAGCGCATCGTCGACGACGCCTCTCAGCTCGCCGAGATCGACGCCACGATGAAAGCAGAACTGCCCGTCCTCCGACATGATGACGGAATTGGCCAGCACCGGCGACACGTCATCGATCGACACCCAGCGGCGGTCGTAACCGGAGAAGGTCGCCAGGTCCTTCAGCATCAGCGTCGAGACAGGATGCACGAAGAACGGCAGGTACAGAAACGTCAGCACGACCGGAATCAAAGCCAGCACCGCGGCCACGACGATGCCGCGCCGGACCCAGCGCTTGAGACCACGGCGGTTTACGCCCCGCGATCTCGTCGCCATGTCCAGCTTTTCGGTTTCATGATCGACGATCGGTTCCGCCAAGCCGCCCAACCCGTGCCAGAGAGCTCGTTTTGAAACGCGCTCCTGTGAGTCATGTGACGGTGTTTTCGAGAACCGGAGCGGAGCGTACATTAGAGTACGCAAGCACCGGAAGCGCAGAAAACGCCCTCAGATGACCGCAGGAGTAGAGTTTCCGAACGGGCTCATACTGCTCCGGCATAATGGCGCTTGCCTTCTTGCGCAACGTCTGAGTGTCGGCTACCGGTCCCGGCCATGACGAATGACGACCAAATGGCGTTCGAAATGGCGCTGATCAGGCGGGCAGCCGCCGTCGAGGTGCTGCTGCGGCGACTGCTCGACGACCGCGCGCTTTCGGGCGAGATCGCCCGGCCGGACCGGCTGATGGCGGCGATGCGCCATGGCGTGCTGAACGGCGGCAAGCGCCTGCGGCCCTTCCTGGTCATGGAAAGTGCCGCCCTTTTTTCCGCCGACGGCGAGGCGGCACTGCGTGTCGCCGCCGCACTTGAATGCGTGCATTGCTATTCGCTGATCCACGACGATCTGCCCGCCATGGACGACGACGACCTGCGTCGCGGCCAGCCGACCGTGCACAAGGCCTTCGACGAGGCAACCGCGATCCTGGCCGGCGACGCCCTGCTGACGCTGGCCTTCGACATCATTGCCGGCGAGTCGACTGCGCTGCCGGCGGAGCGGCGGGCAGCCCTGGTGCTGGCGCTTGCCCGCGCCGCCGGAGCAGGCGGCATGGTCGGCGGCCAGAAGCTCGATCTCGAAGCCGAACAGACGCCGCCGGACGAGGCCGGCATCATCCGGCTGCAGGCGATGAAGACCGGCGCGCTGATCCGTTTCGCCTGCGAGGCAGGCGCCCTCATCGCCGGCGCCCCGGCCGATGACCGCGAGCGGCTGGCCGAATTCGGCTCGGCGATCGGTCTTGCCTTCCAGCTTGCCGACGACCTGCTCGATTTGACCGCCGACGCCAGCCAGATGGGCAAGGCGACCGGCAAGGACGCCGCCGCCGGCAAGGCGACGCTGGTGGCCTTGCATGGTGCGAATTGGGCACGTGGCCAGCTTCACGGCCTCGTCCAACAGGCGCATGCGCTGCTTGAGCCCTATGGTGACGATGCCCAGTTGCTGAAAGAAGCGGCGACATTCGTGGCGGCGCGTAACAGCTAAGGTTGGTGCCAGCCGGAACATCGAGCTGATTGCACGCACGTCCCCGCCGGCCGGTTCTGAAATAGAACTTGAGCGGAAGCCTGCCGAGGCAGAGGATTGACATCCGCACGGCAAGCACGCGGTGCGGATAAGAGTTGGAGGATGCCATGTCGACCACCGACAAGCTGTTCAGCGGTTCCATTCCCGAGATCTACGACCGGGCGATGGTGCCGCTGATCTTCGAGCCATATGCGCGGGATCTGGCGGAGCGGGTGTCGAAGCTCGGGCCGCAATCGGTGCTCGAAGTGGCGGCGGGCACCGGTGTGGTGACACGTGCGCTCGCAGCAAAGCTGCCGGCGCAAGCGCGCATCGTGGTCACCGACCTCAACCAGCCCATGCTCGACCACGCACGCACGCGGATGGTGGACGATCCTCGCATCACCTGGCAGCAGGCCGATGCTCAGGCGCTGCCCTTCGAGGACGCACAGTTCGACGCCGTGGCCTGCCAGTTTGGCGCGATGTTCTTCCCCGATCGGGTGGGCGCCTACGGGCAAGTTCGGCGCGTGATGCGGCTGGGCGGACACTTCCTGTTCAACGTCTGGGGTGCCATCGAAGAGAACGAGTTTGCCGATGAGGTGACGCGTGCGCTCGGCCATTTTTTCCCGGCCGATCCGCCTCGCTTCATGGCAAGGACACCGCATGGCTATCACGATGCGGACGTCATCCGCGCCGACCTGCATGCCGCCGGCTTCCGTAACATCACCATAGAGCCGCTGGATGCCGTCAGCGCCGCTTCCTCGCCATATGAGGCGGCCACGGCCTATTGCCAGGGCACGCCCCTGCGGGCCGAGATCGAGGCGCGCGGTGGCTCGCTGGAGGAGGTGACGCGATACGTGGCGAATGCCCTTGGGAAACGGTTCGGGGAAGGCCCGGTAAGTGGCCGCATCCGCGCCCTCGTCGTGGAAGCGGCCTAGGCGCGCTGTCCATCCGGCGGCTCGCACGGCTCGCCTGCCCGCACGAACGAAATTTTAATGTAAATGAAGCGTAATCCCGGCCATTAAAATGGTGCGTATGTGTTGGGGTTGCGCATGCCTGAATATTCGTCCTTCATCCGGTCGGTCCGGATCCGCTATATTTCAGGGTTGCTGATCTTCGCGCTGGCTTCCGCCGGCATCGTGATTGCACTTGATCGCGTCAATTCCTTTCGCCGCGACATCGATGCGCTGAGCAGCAATCTCGTCATCTTCACCCGAGACCTGCGCAACGCGACCAACTTTGCCGAGACGACCGGCACCGCCTGGCGGGCGGAGACACGCGATGCCCTGACCACATCGGCGCGCGGCCATTCGGAGCGCCTGACCGGCGAGATCGAGACGCTGACCGCCCAGCTTGCGGCGATCAAGCCGCGGCTGTCGATCAAGACCGTCGACGAACTCCAATCCGCTTCAGTTAACGGCGATCTGTTCTGGTCGCCGCGCGACATGGTGCGCAATTTCAACCTGATGTCGGTGGCGCAGAAGGTCGATGAGTGGAGCTATCGCGAAATCCGCAACCAGAATGACCTGTTCGCCCAACCCATGCTGGTTCGCGTCCGCACCGCCATGGATGATGAGCGCCATCTGGCCGATGCCTCCAGCGACAGGCTGTTGTTGTGGGCCAGCGGCATCCTGTTCGCGGCCCTTGCCATCGTCGCCTTCTGGATCTTCCGCCCGATGGAAGTGGCGATCCGCCGCGCCTTTGCCGAATCCGCCGAATCCCTGTTCAAGGCCGAGGCCGCCGACCGCGCCAAATCGGAATTCCTGGCCAATATGAGCCACGAAATCCGCACGCCGATGAACGGTGTGCTCGGTATGGCCGAACTGCTGGCCAAGACCGATCTGACCCCACGCCAAAAGACCTTCACCGACGTTATCGTGAAGTCCGGCAACGCGCTGCTCACCATCATCAACGACATCCTCGATTTCTCCAAGATCAATGCTGGCCAGCTCACCCTCGACCCTGCTCCCTTCCGCCTTTCCGAGGCGGTCGAGGACGTGGCGACGCTGGTCTCGGCTCGCGTCGCCGAAAAGAACCTCGAACTGATCGTGCGCGTCGATCCGCGCCTGCCGGCCCATGTCGTCGGCGACGCCGGCCGGTTCCGGCAGATCATCACCAACCTGCTCGGCAACGCAGTGAAGTTCACCGAGAAGGGTCACGTGCTGATCGACGTCGGCGGCGAGATCGTCAACGACGTGGTCCAGCTCAAGATCCGCGTCGAGGACACCGGCATCGGCATACCGGCCGAGAAACTGCAGAACGTGTTCGAAAAATTCGCGCAGGTCGACGGCTCGTCCACCCGCCGTCATGAAGGCACGGGGCTGGGGCTCGCCATTGCCGCCCGCCTCGTCGACCTGATGGCAGGCAAGATCGGCGTCGAGAGCGAGATCGGCCGCGGCTCGGTGTTCTGGTTCGCGGTGCCGCTGCCCGCGCATCAGGCCGCGGCGCGAGACGAGATCGTGCCGGTCGACGTTACCGGCGCGCGCGTGCTGGTCATCGATGACAATCCGGTCAACCGCGAAATCCTGCTCGAGCAGCTCAGAAGCTGGAGCTTCGACTGTGCCGCCGCCGAAAGCGGCGCCGTCGGCCTGGCCTTCCTCGATCGCGCCTTTCAGTTGGGCGCCGCCGTCGACTGCATCATCCTCGACTACCAGATGCCCGGCATGAACGGCGCCGACGTCGCCAGGGCAATTGCTTCCGACAGCCGGCTGTCCTCCATCCCGGTGGTGTTGCTGACCTCGGTCGACCAGGTCGATTTCGGCAAGATGATCATCGACTTCGGCATTGCCGCGCATCTGACCAAGCCGGCGCGCTCCGCGGTCCTGCTCGGCACCGTTATCTCGGTCGTGCAGAAGGCCCGTTCGCAGGTCGGCAAGGCGCAGTTTGTCCGCGAACCGATCGTCCAGGCTCCCCCGGCAGCGCCGCCCGCCTTTACCGTCATCCGCGGCCCGGCGCTGCCAGTCGCGGCAGCACCGGAATCGACAACCACGCCGAACGGACCGATCGACATCCTGATTGCCGAGGACAACGACGTGAACCAGCTGGTCTTCGGCCAGATCCTCAATGGCTTGGGCTTGAGCTACCGCATCGCCGGCAACGGCCGCACGGCGGTCGAGATGTACCGGGCGCTGCGCCCCAAGCTGATCCTGATGGACGTCTCGATGCCGGAGATGAATGGCTACGAAGCGACCCGCGCGATCCGGGCCATGGAGACCTCGACGGGCACCCACATTCCGATCATCGGCGTCACCGCGCATGCGCTGAAGGGCGATCGCGACAAGTGCATCGAATCGGGCATGGACGACTATCTGCCGAAGCCCGTTTCGCCCGACCGACTGGGCACCAAGATCGGCACCTGGCTCAGCGAGACCGTGGTGGCCAAGACGGCGTAAAAGCCGGCCCTATTGGTCAGGCCGGATCAGCGCAACCGGCCGATCGGGATGATTTCCGGCGAGGTCACACCATAAGGTGTGCCCTGCCAGTCACCCAGCCACTGCTCGACCAACAGGCCAGTCTCGTCCAGCATCCCCGCAAGATCTTCCTTCTTGGGGAACGCGATCTTGGATTCGGCGCCCAGAACAGGTCTACCGCCCGGAATGTCATAGAAGGTCGAGTAGGTGACGATGCCGGTAGCGGCATCGTGTTCGGCATCATACCAGGCTTTGACCGTGCCGAGGCCGGGATGCGTAACTGCCCGTTCGGAGCGCTGCGGTGTCCATTCCAGCCATTCCTCCTCGGCGGGATTTCGTGTGTCGAAAATGAAGAGCCCGCCGGGAGCGAGATGCTCGGCGATGGTGCCCAGCACCGCCATCTGATCCTCGCCTGTCAGGAAAACCTGGAACGCATGCCCGGTGAGCAGGACCAGGTCGAAACGCCGCCCGAGCCGAACAGTTCGCGCGTCGGCCTCGACCCAGTCGACCCTGTCGCCGCCGGCCCTGCGCCGCGCCACGTCGAGCATCGCCGATGCCGGATCAACGCCAGTGACATTATGCCCCTCGGCAAGTTCGGCAGCCAGTTGGCCAGTGCCACAGCCGAGATCGAGGACCGAGCCGCGATTTACGGCAAGACCGATACAGTAATCAAAATCGGCACGGCCGCTTTGATTCTCGATATCATAGAACTGGACGAAGTCGGGATCGCTGTAGATAGGGTCGGTCATAGTCGCTGCCCATACTCCAAATTTCCAGCTGCAGCCCATCAATGCATCAGGCGGCTGCGTCGAGGCGATAGCGGCGCATCCAGTCGAGGCTCGTGTCGTCGGAGAGCTTTGCAACGCCGGGCCTCACGTCATCGGCATTCGGCGCTTGAACGCCCAAGACTTCGCAGATGCCTAGCAATGTCGCCGCCGGATTGCTCGAAAGGCGCTCGTAGCCAACCCGAAGCGGGGTTATGCCTTGCTCAGCGAACCAGATGTTCCATGCCGCATCATAGGTCTCGAGTACCTCGACCTCACGCCTGATCCGCTCGAAATCATATTGGGGCTCTTTCGGCGGTGCGACCCTTTCGATCTCGGTGCCGTCGGGAGCGATATGCCAAAGACCGGTCTGCTCTGCCTTGATCAGGGAGACAGCCTGCGCAAGCTTGTCTTCCCGCGAGAGGTGTATGTAGAGAACATTGCCGAATGCTCTTTCGAACCGTGCTCTGTCGGATGGCAGTTTTGGGAAAATCCGGTCGAGGATCGCCGAAAGCTCATCCAGATTTTCGCGCATCAAGCGGAGGCCGAAGAGGCCGGTCCCACCCTTGCCGGCGGCGATCGCGGCATCGAGATACGCGGCATCGAATTCGAGCTCGCTCATCGCGGCGCGATCGGGCAACTTCCACTCTTCGGCCCACTCCACCACGTCCTGGCGCCGATAGAATGAGTGCGGATCACCGGCCGTCTTCGTGGACGCCAGAAGCTTGCACAGCAAAGTGCTCCCCGTCCTCGGCGTACCGCAGATAATGTATCCATCGAACATGTTGTGCCCACGCGGCTTGTCAAAGGCAGGGGCTGTCGCTCCTGGTAACATGGCCGCCGCCATAGCTGAAATCCTTGCTGGATGCGACGCCACGGCTGTCGCTTTTTAAATGCCTCTCTCAGACAAAATACCCTGCCGGCAGGGGTCAAATTACCGGTTGCGCACCACCACGCATGCCCCACCGATGCTTTGCAATTTCTGGCAGATGACGTTTGCATCGGCGCGGTGGTCGACACCGATCCTGACCGCATAGATACCCCGCCGGCCGATCGGCGTGCGCACCCGGCTGACCACTGGATCGTGCCCATTGAGCAGGGCCGGGAACCGGCTCCTTACCCTGAGCCACTGGTTGATCGCGGCACTGCGGCGGAAATTGCCGGCCACCTGGATGCCCCACGGCTTTACGTTGATCGAGGCCATCGCCACGGTCCGCGACATGATCACCGGCAGTTTTCGGCAAGCGACGGCAAAATCCGCCTTAGCGTCGAGCGGTTCGACCCTTCCGGCATAGGCTCGGTCGGTGAACTTGTCGGCTGGTTCGCCCATGATGTCGAAGACATAGCTTTCGGTTTCCATCGGCAGGAAACCGCCGGAACTGAGCCAGCGCGACACCCGGCTCTCGCCGGCATTGTAGGCGGCGGCCGCCAGGCCGAGATTGCCGTAGCCGGTTTTCATTTCGGCGAGATATTTCGCCGAAGCCGGGATCGCCTGATTGATGTCGAAGGAATTGGCAAGCCCGCGCATCTTGGCGGTTCCCGGCATGAACTGGGCAATGCCTTCGGCGCCGACGGGACTGACGGCGTTGGGATCGAAACGGCTCTCCTTCCAGATCAGCCGGGCGAAGAAATCCCTGGGCAAACCATTCTGGTCGGCATGCGCCTGGATCAGGTTGCAGACCTTGTCGATAAGCCGTTGCTTGGCGGATTGCGGCGGATCGGCCTGAGCCAGTGTCGACCAGACTAGCCCACACAGCAGGACCAGCGTCGCCCACAGGAAACGCCGCATTTGACCTACTCTGCCGCGGCCTTGCCGCCGCGACCGAACCGCTGTTCGATATAGTCGGCGACCATTTTCTCGAAATCCGCCGCGATCGACGGTCCGCGCAGCGTCGCCGCCTTCTTGCCGTCGACGAAGACAGGCGCCGTCGGCGTCTCGCCGGTGCCGGGCAGCGAAATGCCGATATCGGCATGCTTGGACTCGCCCGGGCCGTTGACGATGCAACCCATCACCGCGACCTTGAGGTTCTCGACGCCGGGATATTTGTCGCGCCACACCGGCATGTTCTTCCTGAGATCTGCCTGGATGTTCTGAGCGAGCTCCTGGAACACGGTCGAGGTCGTGCGGCCGCAGCCGGGACACGCGGCGACGATCGGCACGAACTGCCTGAACCCCATCGTCTGCAGCAATTCCTGCGAAACCTGCACCTCGCGCGTGCGGTCGCCATTCGGCTCCGGCGTCAGCGAGATGCGGATGGTGTCGCCGATGCCTTGCTGCAGCAGGATGCCCATGGCGGCCGACGAAGAGACGATGCCTTTCGAGCCCATGCCGGCTTCGGTCAGGCCGAGATGCAGCGCATGGTTGGAGCGGGTGGCGAGCTCGGCATAGACGGCAATCAGGTCCTGCACGCCGCTGACCTTGGCCGACAGGATGATTTTCTCGCGGCCAAGGCCGATCTCTTCCGCCATCTCGGCCGAGAGAATGGCCGACTGCACGATCGCCTCGCGCATCACCTCTTGCGCCGTCAGCGGAAAACCCTTGTCCTGGTTGTCGTCCATCAGCCGGGTCAAAAGCTCCTGGTCGAGCGAGCCCCAGTTGACACCGATGCGCACCGGCTTGTCATGCCTGATCGCCATCTCGACGATGTCGGCGAACTGCCGGTCCTTCTTGTCCTTGAAGCCGACATTGCCGGGGTTGATCCGATATTTGGCCAGCGCCTCGGCGCAGGCCGGGTGATCGGCCAAGAGCTTGTGGCCGATATAGTGGAAGTCGCCGACCAGCGGCACGTTGATGCCAAGCCGCTGAAGCCGCTCATGAATGCGCGGTACGGCGGCGGCACTCTCGTCGCGATCGACGGTGATGCGCACGATCTCGGAGCCGGCCCGGTGCAGTGCTGCGACCTGCGCGACGGTCTGGTCGATATCGGCCGTGTCGGTGTTGGTCATCGATTGGACGACAACGGGCGCGCCGCCGCCGACGACCACGCCGCCCACATCGACGCCGACCGAGGTGCGGCGGGGGAAAGGAGAGGAAAAATATCCGGTCATGCCGGCAGCCTTTTGTCTCTGGAGCATCTTGTGTCCTGCATGGGCGCACAACGACGCCCCGGGCCGATGCGCTGAGGTCCGGGCATGAGGTGGAGGAGCAAAGATGGCTTGTCAATGGCGACAGGTCGCCACTGGCCGGAATCGGCACGCCGCCAACGACCAAAAACAATCGAGGATCTGGCGAAACGGGCGACGGCCGAAGCGGATATTAAGCCGGTGCAAGTCCAGCTTCGGCTGACAGACCGGTGCTGGGAAATCAAACCCCTCCACGCCGGCGGCGGGGAGCCGCCGGGAAAAGAGGCCGCGGATACCGGGCGGCTATGTCAGGAGGGCATCAATGCGTGGTCGGTTTTCCTCTTAGTTTTTCAATCTCGTCCTTGAGTGCCAGCTTGCGTCGCTTAAGATTCACGATTTCGAGGTCGTCGACCGATGGATGATTCATCGCGTCATCGATTTCACGTTCGATGTCGCCGTGTTTCCGCTGCAACTCATCAAGATGGGATGCAAGAGACATGATTGGTTCTCCCTTTCATGGTTTTCCTCGATTGCAACCGTCACGGCGCGTCCACCGCAGGTTCGCTTCTGTGACGGCACGGTGACAGTGTGTCACCTTCCGCGGGCGATGTCGAATGATCCGTGGTAGCATTCCACGACACTGTGAAATGTGATATGGGCTGCACGCCGGTGACAAAACACCCGGCCCCGCCCAATCAGGCCCAGCTTTGGGCGCCGCAGACGTGCAGACGGTAGAGAATGTCCGATCAGGAACAGGCCGATATTCGCCTCGAATTTTCCCGCCTGAAGCAGGAACACGCCGATTTCGATGCAGCCATCAACGCGATGATCGCCATGGCCTGCGATCCGCTGCAGATCCAGCGCATGAAGAAGAAGAAGCTGTTCCTCAAGGACCGGCTGATGGCGCTGGAAGACAAGATCATTCCCGACATCATTGCTTGAACGATGTGAAGTGCTGACGCTGATCGAGCGCCAGGCAGCGGCGATCTGCATCTCCCTGCGCGGTCGTGTGACGGTGCCTTTGGCCGGTCAATCGTTGGGCTCTTTTTCGCCGGTGCACTAGCCGCGACGGCGCGTCCTGCCGGGCGATCTCGCACATGGAGCACCTCGAACTCGACGGCTTCGTCGCACGCTCTCGGTCAGTGATCCCACCGTTCTGACGGATTGTCCGGCGACGCCGCTGGGAAACCTGCGCCTTCGCGCGGCTCAGCCCCGGCCGTCGACACAGATCACCGCCCGCCCCTCAAAACAATAACTTTACAAATATTTGTATTTATGTGAAGTCATGACGATTGAAGGATCGACCATGACAGCCACTCGTTTCGCCACGCGCCTAAATTCCTTTGCCTCGCGGCCGCAGGCCGAATGGCCTGATCTTACCGGCAAGCCGTCGCTGCT
>NZ_RZQA01000199.1:0-8226 GCF_004022915.1 Mesorhizobium sp. M7A.F.Ca.US.006.04.2.1 | reverse complement strand
GTGCAGCAGGATCTGTTGCTGAAAACCGACGCCGGCGATATCAGGCATGTCGCCGTCGGCAAGACCGAGGGCGCCGGCATCATCGTGCTTTACCTGCACGGGCAGGGCGGCAGCCGCAAGCAAGGCGTCGACGACTTCACCTTCGGCGGCAATTTCAACCGGCTCAAGAACCTGATGGCCAGCAATGGCGGCCTCTACCTTAGCCCGGATTTTACCGATTTCGGCGACAAGGGAGCAGCGCAGGTGGCAGCGCTGATCGGTCACTATGCCGACCGGTCGCCAGGCGCGAAGATCTTCGTTGCCTGCGGATCGATGGGTGGTGCGCTGTGCTGGAAGCTTGCCGCGCGCAAGGACATGGGCGGCCGCATCAACGGCCTGCTGCTGCTCGGCTCGCTATGGGATGAGAGCTTTTTCACCAGCCCAGCATTCAAGCGCCGTGTGCCGGTCTTTTTCGGCCAGGGCAGTCACGACGTGGTCTTCCCAGTGGCAAATCAGGAGGCATTCTTTCGCTCGATCCTGGCCAAATCGAAGACTTACCCGACCCGTTTCGTTCGTTTCGAGACCGGCACCCATGGCACCCCGATCCGCATGACCGACTGGCGCGGCACGCTCAACTGGATGCTGTCGAAGTCGCCCTGACAGGCTGCCTGCAAGCCCGTGTGACGCTCAAGGCGCAGTGTTGTAGTCGACGACAGTCTCGGGATTTTGCTCGCCGTCATATGATGCATCGACGTCGTACTGGACCAGCGAGAAATTGCCGTTGCGGAACAGATACGTGCCGGCGTCGGAAGCATCGCCGACCCCGCGCCACTTGTTGAACGTGGTGATCGTCTGGGTGGCCTCGTCATAGTCGGAATTGACCGCCCAGCCGGACGTCTGGAAACCGACGATGCTCATGCCCAGCAATTTGCCGTTGCTGTCATTGTTCTCGTAGCGGATGTCCATCTTGGGTTCGGCGAATTGCAATTGCTGCACGGCCGATGTCTCGTCGGTCATATAATAGACCGAGCTTTCATTGTAGGCGGCGGCCGAGCAGGAAAAATGGAACAGCCGCGTCTCCTTGTCGGGGTCGCCGGGCTGCGCATCCTTGTCCTTGTATTTGATTGAAAAGACCGTTGGCTCGTCGGCCAGGAACTGTTTGTCGCACTGGCCGCCATAGGTTGCCAGAAACGCCTTCTTTGCCTGCTCCAGCGCAGTGTCCTTCTTCGGTGGCGGCGGCCCGTCGCCGCAGCTTGGCGGCAGCGCCTCCTCGAAATCGGCGGTGGAGGGTTTCAGTGCCCCATTCTCGATGTGGATCGGATCGAAGGGTGGCTCCGCCTGGATCTGGGCATTCACCTGGCGCAGCGTGTAGCAGCCGGCAAAAACCTTTTCGCCGCCGCTCTTGTCGGTGGCGCGGATGGCGACGGGCACGTTGTAGAAAATGCTGCCGGCCGCACCTTCGTCGGAAACCGCCCCGGTCAAGACCTCGACCTTGTCGGTGCCGTCATAGCCCTTGACGAAACTGTCGAAATCCTTTGCCGGTTTTGTATCGCCGAAATACCCCCAGGCGCGGGCGAATTCGTGCCGGGTGATGGCGCTGTAGAGCGAACGAACAACAGCATCGGCGCTCGACCGGTCGTCGACATAGGGCGCTTCGGGGGCATCTTCGGCTGCCAAGGTCGTTTGACCGATCGGGGCCAGGGAGAGAAAGGCAGTCGCTGCGAAAAGGGCGCATCTCATCGGGAACCTCCGCTCGATAAGAGGATTCTACGACGGCGATTGCGGCAACGTGGTGACGCGGCGTCGGCGGCCTTGAAAAATCCTGCACGAAGGCGCTACGTCGCGTCCGCCGGCGCTGGGCCGGGCAGGAGATTTGACGTGACGATATCGATGTATGAGGCATCCGTGCCGGTGTTTTCGGCTAGGCTGAAAGCGCTTTCCAATGTGCTTGCGACCGCCGAACAGAATGCGCTGGACCGCAAGATAGACCCGCAGGTTTTTCTGACGGCGCGGCTGGCGCCGGACATGTTCGCCTTGACCAGGCAGGTGCAGATCGCCACCGATCATGCCAAGGGCGCGCCGTCACGGCTCGCCGGCCGCGAAGTGCCGAAATACGAGGACAATGAGGCGAGTTTTGCCGATGTCCAGGCTCGCATCACGAAGACGCTCGACCTTCTCGCGACATTTTCGGCTGCCGAATTCGACGGCTCCGATGACAAGATCATCGAGCTGAAGCTTGGTGGACGCGAAAGCTCGATGCCCGGCCTGCAGTATCTGCTGCATGTGGCCATGCCCAACTTCTATTTCCATCTCACCACGGCTTACGACATCCTTCGCCACAATGGCGTACCGTTGGGCAAGGCGACGTTCCTGGGATCGCGCTAAGGAATTGAATTTTTTGGAGGTGTCCCGGACCGATCCGGGACATCCTGAACACCGGATGCAGCTAGCGAATGGACATTTCGCGGGCGATGCGGGGGAAGTCGGCCGGCTTGATCCCTATGTCGGCGCGGTCGGCATTGCTCATCGAATGAAGCAGCGCGAGCGCCGAGCGGTATCTCAGATGTTCCTGTGGCCGAGGCCGGGCGAACATTTCAGTGAAGAAACCCATGATTCAAGCCCCAAATTGGTCCTCCACGGCTGCCAATATAGGTGAATCGTGACAATTGTGCAGTGCAGCATTTGCATACCTGCCATGTCTTGGCGATTTTTTTCGCCATTTTCCGCAACCGGGTGAAACTTTTGCTGACGCGCATCGTAGCCTCGAATGCTGGCTGCATGGCTGCCACGAGGCGACGGCTAAATTCATTGAGATCGGTGCCATGCATTTTTAACGAGCCGGTTCTATGCTTCGATACCCGAATGGTCGGGCGAGGGGGAGGCTGACATCGCTACTGGCGCCAAGCGGGATTTCGCTTCGTTGCTCGACGACCTCTTCATCGCCCCCGACAAGAATGGCGAGGACGTAGAGGCCGGCGCTCGTCCATCCATCCCGTTCGACTATCTTTCGGTGGCCGATGAGCTCCATTCCGGTCGCATCAAGGTTTCCGCTGCCGAATATCGCGAGGCAGGCGCGGATCTGGCGACCGAATTCGCCGCTTTGCTCGATCATGCCAAGCTGGCTCTCGCCGGCGAAGAGCCAAAGCCCGAGGAAAAACTGCCGCCGATCGATCCCGAAGCCATCGCCGTCGAACTCGGCCTCAATCAGCCCAAGCAGGTCGCCGATTTCGGCCGTATGCGCCGCAGCTTTGCCTTTGCCAACCATCCCGACCGCGTCGCCCCACATTTGCGCCAGCGCGCCATGATCCGCATGCAAGTGGCCAACATGCTGATCGACGAGGCCAAGCGTCGTGCACTGGCCGGTGCTCGCCGCTAACCCGGCTGGTTCACGCAAAAGTCGGCCTGGCGAGGCTTGGAGAGCGGCTCTGCTTTGCCTATAGATGCGGCTCCTCCGCGCAGTCGCGCCAGCCTTCCTCCGGAGCCGAATCCATGCACAAACGCCGTCTCGGTCGGACTGATCTTCTTGTTACCCAGATCTGCCTGGGCTCCATGACCTGGGGCCAGCAGAACACCGAGGCCGAAGGCCACGCCCAGATGGACCTGGCTTTCTCGCGCGGCGTCAATTTCATCGACACTGCCGAGCTCTATCCGATCCCGCCCAAGGCGGAGACGCAGGGGCGGACCGAAAAGATCATCGGCAGCTGGATGAAGGCCAAGGGCAACCGCGACAAGGTGATCTTGGCCTCGAAGGTCGTCGGCCGCACGGCCAACAGCTGGTTTCGCGGCGACAGGCCGTCGCAACTGGTGCGCGCCGATATCTTTGACGCCATCGACAAGTCGCTGGCCAAGCTCGGCACCGACTACATCGACCTCTATCAGATCCACTGGCCGGAGCGGGATATCCCCTGGGGCGCCAACCCGACGCGCGTCGGCGCCGTGTCGCCACGCGCCGATTCCGTCGGCGCACCGGCCGGCGAAACGCCGATCGCCGAGACGCTTGCCGTGTTTGACGAATTGGTGAAGGCAGGAAAGATCCGGCATTTCGGCCTGTCGAACGAGAGTTCCTGGGGCGTGATGCGGTTCCTTGCCGAAGCCGACCAGGGTATCGGCCCGCGCGTCGCGTCGATCCAGAACGCCTATAATCTCGTCAACCGCACCTTCGAGGTGAATCTCGCCGAGGTCTGCGAGCGCGAGCAGGTGTCGCTGCTGCCCTATTCGCCGCTGGCGCAGGGCTATCTCACCGGCAAGTACGACCACGGCGCGCGGCCTCAGGGCTCGCGCACGCAGCTGTTCAATCGCGGCCAGCGCTACGAGACGCCAGGTGCCGCCGAGGCACAACTCGAATACAATGAGCTGGCGCGCTCCTTTGGCCTGGAGCCGGCACTGTTTGCCAACGCCTTTGTCTCGAGCCGGCCGTTCGTGACCTCGAACATCGTCGGCGCGACGACCGTTGCGCAGCTCGATATGGCGCTGTCTTCCGTCGACGTCGTCTGGACCGACGAAATGCAGAAGGCGGTGGATGCGATCCACCAGCGGGTCGGCAATCCCTGTCCTTGAACGGGGATTGCTGGCCGAATATCCAACGATTACAATGGGAGAAGGGCGGCAATGAATTTTCCGATCGAGGCTATCCGGGGAAAATTTCCCGCTCTCTCTCTGACCGACAAGGGCCGCCGCCGCATCTATCTCGACAACCCTGCCGGCACGCAGGTGCCACAGGCAGTGGCGGATGCGGTATCGCGCTGTCTCTTGACCACCAATGCGAACCTTGGCGGCTACTTCGAAACGACGATTGCCGCGCAGGCCGTCGTCGATGAGGCACATGAGGCCATGGCCGATTTCCTCGGCGCCGCAAGTCCTGAGGAAATCATCATCGGCGCCAACATGACGACGCTGACCTACCACATCTCGCGCACGCTCGGCCGCACGATGCAGCCCGGTGACGAGATCATTCTCACCCGCATGGACCATGAGGGCAACGTCTCGCCCTGGCTGCAACTGGCCGAGGATCACGGCCTCGTCGTGCGCTGGCTGCCGTTCGACGAAACCAGCTGGCAGGTCGAGGAGGCGACGCTGGCTGGCTTGCTTTCGGAGAAGACACGGCTGGTCGCGTTGAACTACGCCAGCAATTTGACCGGTTCGATCAACCGGGTGAAGGCGCTGACTGCGATAGCCAGGAATGCCGGTGCGCTGGTCTATGTCGATGCCGTCCAATTCGCGCCGCACGGCCTGATCGACGTGCAGGAGCTCGGCTGCGATTTTTTGATCTGCTCGGCCTACAAATTCTTCGGACCGCATATGGGCATATTGTGGGGCCGCCGTGATGTCATCGAGACGCTGGAGCCCTACAAATGCCGCTGCTCTTCCAACGGTCTGCCGGAGCGGTTCGAACTCGGCACGCCGCAGATCGAGCTGATGGCCGGCCTCACCGCCGCGGTCGACTACTTTGCCGACCTTGGCGCGGCGGCGGGCGAGGGCGGTTCAAGAAGGCAGAAGATCGCCAAGGCGTTCGCGGCTTCGATCGCATACGAAAACCCGTTGGCGCAACAACTGATCGACAGCCTGTCCGATATCGAGGGCTTGACCGTCCACGGCATCACTGACCCGAAGCGGCTCGGCGATCGCGTGCCGACGGTTTCCTTCACGGTCGAGCGCATCGTGCCGGAGACAATCGTGCGGCAGATGAACGCCGAAAATATCTTCCTGTGGTCCGGTCACAACTACGCCTGGGAGATCGTCCACCAGCTCGGCATTCCAGCCGAGCATGGCGTCGTGCGCATCGGCATTGCTCACTACAACACGGCAGCCGAAATCGACGAAACGCTGGAAAGTGTGCATCGGGTCATCGCCATGCTCAGGCAGCAGCGCTCCTGACGCTGGCTTGAGCATTCACCGCATCTTGCCGCCGAAACCAGTGAGGAACGCCGTGAGATTGTCGCCGAGTTCGTCGCAGAGGTAGCCGCCCTCCTGGACGATGACCGTCGGTAGGTCGAGCTTTGCGATGGCCTCGCCGATGCGCGAGAAGCCAGGCGTCGTCACCGAAAGTCCGCCGAACGGATCGCCCTCGAACGCGTCGAGGCCGAGCGCCACAACGAGCGCGTCGGGCGAAAAGGCACGGATGCGCTGGAAGGCCACCTCGAGCGCTTCGAGAAACGCCGCGTCGGCGGATTTGCGCGGCAGCGGCAGGTTGAAATTGTAGCCGAGGCCGGGCCCTTCGCCGCGCTCGTCGGCATGGCCCCAGAAGAACGGATAGAAGCGCACCGGATCGGCGTGCAGCGAGACGGTCAGCACATCCGGCCGTGCATAGAAGATGCCTTGCGTGCCGTTGCCGTGATGCAGGTCGACATCGAGGATCGCCACCCGTGCGGCTTGTTTGCGCAGAACCTGCGCGGCGACGGCCGAGTTGTTGATGAAACAGAAGCCGCCGGCGACATCGGCAAAGGCATGGTGGCCGGGCGGGCGGCACAGCGCGTAGGCGGCCGGCGCGCCTGATATCACCGCCTCGGCGGCTTCGACCGCGCTCCAGGCGCTCCACAGCGCGCTCTGCCATGTTTCGCCCGAGATCGGGCAAGCCGTGTCGGCCATGTGATAGCCGGCCTGGCCGACCGCCGAGGCCGGATAGGAGCCATTGCGCGCAATCGGATGGATGTTCGGGATCACTTCGGCCGAAGCGCCCTCGATGCGCTGCCAGCGCGCGTAGATATGCTCGAGGAAATCCAGATATTCCGGCGTGTGCACCGCCGCGGCCGGGCCGAGCCCATGATCCCGAGGTCGCTCGATCGTGCAACCCGCAGATAGTGCGCCGACTAACAATCTCTCGATGCGCTCCGGCTTTTCCGGATTGGGCTGTGCCGCGCCGCTCGAAAGAAAGGCCCTGGGGTCGTGGCGCTTCTGTTCCTCGGCATAGAAGGCTTTCATTCCTGATCCCCGTTTTCCGGCGCGTCGGCGAAAGCAAAGAAGGCCTCGCCGATGATTTTTTGGGTCTGTTCGTAGCTCGACCAGGCGATGCCCAGCCTCTCGTAGAAGGCCTTGGCCCCTTCATTGTCGGTGTCGACGGACAGCCGGAGATAGACGCCGCCTTCCTTCCGGCACTGCGCCGCAACGTGCCGCAGCAGCCGCTCGCCGATCTTCCGGCCGCGAAACCGGTCTTCGACATAGAGATCCTGCACATAGACGCCAGGCCGCCCCATCCATGTCGAAAAGATCGGGAAATGCAGGCAAAGGCCGGCAAACTCGCCGCCCACTTCGGCGATCAGGGTGGAGAAAGCGGGCTTTTCACCAAAGCCGTAGGTGCGCAAATCATCTGCTGTCGAAATGATCTCCTCCGGCGCACCGATATGCGTGCCGAGTTTCAGGATCGCGGCGTGGATGGTTTCGACGTCTTCCACTCGGCCGGGGCGGAGGCGGATTTTGGGCGAGGCAATCATTGCAGGTTCATCTCAGATCAGCATCTCAAAACGCCACCCGGTCGCCGCCCTTGAGCGCCAGCATGTCGCGCGCTTCGGTGGGCGTTGCAACCTCCAGCGACAGCCCGTCGAGAATGCCACGGATACGGCGCACTTGATCGGCATTGGATTTCGCCAGCTGGCGGCCGTCATAGAGACTGTCCTCCAGCCCGACACGGACATTGCCGCCCATGGCTGCTGCAATTGAGATCAGCGGCATCTGCTGGCGGCCGGCGGCGAGCACCGAGAACTGGTAGCTGTCGCCGAACAATTTGTCGGCGATCCGCTTCATGTGGACGAGATTGTCCGGGTCGGCGCCGATGCCGCCCAATATGCCAAGGACGAATTGGATGAACAGCGGTCCCGACACCAACCCCCGATCGCGAAAATGCGCCAGCGAATAGAGATGGCCGACATCATAGCATTCGAATTCGAAGCGCGTGCCGCAGCCCTTACCCAACCTCTCAAGCACACTCTCCATGTCGGCGAAGGTGTTCTTGAATATGGTGTCGCGCGTGGCTTCCAGCAGTTTGGGTTCCCATTCGTGCTGCCATTCCCGTGGCTTGTCGAGCATCGGAAACAGCGCGAAATTCATCGAACCCATGTTGAGCGAGCACATTTCGGGTTCGGCCCGCAAAGGGGCTGCCAGCCGCTGGTCCAGCGTCATCAGCGACGAGCCGCCGGTGGTGATGTTGATCACCGCATCGGTCGCCTGCTTGATGCGCGGCAGGAACTGCATGTAGACGTCCGGATCGGCGGTCGGGCGGCCATCTCTGGGTTCGCGGGCGTGCAGATGCAGGAT
>NZ_RZQA01000198.1:0-8241 GCF_004022915.1 Mesorhizobium sp. M7A.F.Ca.US.006.04.2.1 | reverse complement strand
GTGCTGGAGGCCCCGTCACGGGAGTCCGGCACCGCGCTTGCCGGCACCAACCGCCGCTTCGTCTCGACCGTCTCGGTCGGCTCGGTGCGTCGCACGCGCGAGGTCGAGCTGGCCACGACCGTCGGCGCCGTTCATCCCGACGACCAGCTGCTGACCATCCCGCAGCACACGCTCCTGTTTCGCGCCCGGCGCGGCACGGCGATCGCGCTGGCCATATCGGACGTCTTTGCCGAAGGCTCCGACCTCGAAAGCCTGCAGGCCAGGAATACCCGCGCGCCGCTCGAAGGCGACGAAGCGGCCACCTTCAAGAAGCTTCTGTCGGCCTCGGCTTACATCTCCGCCTTCAGCCTCGCCTCCTACCTGTTCCAGCTGATCGACAGCGACGGCGAGGCACCCAACGACATCCCCGAGCCGGACTTCCTGTTCGACACGCCGCAGGATGCGGTGAAGTCGATCCTCGCTGGCCTCGACAAGGCGATCTCGGGATCGTCCGATGATGCCGATTTGATGACAAGGGCACGCGCCTTCGCCCGCGTCGCCATCGACGGGCTTCTGGCCCGCAAGGGCCGCTTCGACGGCATCGGCCCGTTCGAGAACGCCCATATCCGCATCGATGCCGACGATTTCACTCTCGATGGTTTCGACGTCGCGCCGGGCAAGCGCTCAAAACCGCTGGTGATGACCTTCAAGAAGCCGGAAGAGGTCGTCGGCAACCACATCGCCAAATACCAGTCGGTCAAGCTCGCCAAGATGCTGATGGCCTATGATTTCGAGCGCGAACTCAATCCGTTCGTCGAGCTCGGCGGCTTCCTGTTCACCTTCATCGGCGACGGCGCCCCCGGCACTGGCAAGACGACGCTGATCCAGATGATCGCCGGCCTCGTCAACGGCTATTGCCAGGTCGCCGGCTATCCCTTCGCCTACGAGAATTTCGGCGTCGACCAGATCTCGTCCTACCAGGGCAAGTCGGGCCAGAACTGCCGCCAGTTCATCAACAATGTCTTGAACCCGCGCGTCATCGGCTTCGGCACCATCGACGACATCGACCAGGTGGCGGCGCGCCGCTCCGACGACCGCGCCTCGGCCGGCCAGCAGGAAATAACAGGCGTCTTGATGGACGCCTTCGCCGGCGCCGCCACCGTGGTGCGCGGCAACTGCTCATTCGGCATGTTCTCCAACTACCCCGAAAATGTCGACGACGCGCTGCGCCAGCGCGCCGGCGCCCGCTGGCTGGTCGACGGGCCGCAGAGCCGCGACGACTACATCGATATTTTTGTCCTGCTGGCGGGGAAAAACCACAAGATCCCGCTCGGCGACCACGACCTCTACGCCGCGCAGGAAATCCAGCGCGCCGTGACCGAAGCCTATGAGGAGCACGAGAAGCCGCAGGAAGATGGGCTGATGAAGGTCTACGAGCGCTACATGAAGGAGAACGGCGCGCCGAAATCGATGGCCGATATCGGCACCTATCTGCACCTGATCAAGGATGCCGAGCCCCGCTTCACCGGTCGCGCCATCAAGAATGTCACCGACGCCATCAAGATGCGCGCCATGGACATCGAGCTTCCCGACGATTGGTTCGAGAAGCCGGAAGTCTTCATGCACAAGGGCTACGACGAGAAGAAAGCGATGATCGAGGAACTGCGCGGGCCGTTCTCGATGGACATGGTCATGCAGGAGATCAACCGCTACGCCGACTCGGAGTTCCGTTATTCCGACAAGTCCGACGACTCCGCCGTGGAAAAACTGCTGCGCGACGCCCGCCTGCGCGAACGGGCTGCGCGCGAGATGGAGGAGATGAAGAAGAAGGGGCTATGGAATGCGTGAGCTGCGCCGGCCTTCCCTTCACCCCTTGTGGGAGAAGGCAAGATGAGCCCCGCCAAAAAACCCGATCTCCTGCGCGACAATGAGCTGATCTATGGCCGGCTGCTGACGGTCGACGAGCCGCATCTGATCCAGCGCTACAACAAGGCGCTCGCCGCATTCGGCTTGAAGCCGACCAAGCTGAAGACCTTCCAGATCGATCGCACCGGCTTTTCGCCCGAAGTGGCCGAGGAATGCGACGACTACGACTATCTCGATCCCAACGAGGTCAACCGCCGTTTCATCATCCTGACGCCGTCGCAGATCGACCTGCCGGTGGTGCACACCGCCTTCTCCAACACCTCGCAGCTGATGTTCGAGTTCATGTCCAAGAACCAGCGCGCCATCGATGCGCTGACGATCAAGGATGTCATCTACGGCGAGATCGAGGATTCCGTTCCCAAGGTCAACGATATCGAGGACCTGCTGTCGATCAGCCAGGTCGAGTTCAAGGTGCTGTCGGCTGAGGATGTGCTGGGCAAGGCCGCCGAGCTCGGCAAGCTCGTCGACCGGTTGAAGCAGGAGCCCGACGCCTGGCGCGACAGCGCCATGCTGAACCGCATGGTCGAGCTCGCCAAGATCTGCGGCGACATCCGCGAGAACGCGCTGGTGCCCGACCAGGTGATCTTCCGCCACAACGCCTACTGGACCAGCCATTTCGGTGGCCTTTACGTCTTCGTCGACCCGGATGTGACGACGGTGATCAGCGATCCTGCGGCGCCAGGCTTCCGCCGTTCGCGGCCGTGGCAGGTCAGCTATCTCTCCATTAACGACGCCGACAAGGTATTCAAGTTCCTCGCCACCACCGGCCGCATCGAGTTGCCGCGCGCCTCCTGGGTCGAGGCCTCGGGCTATCTCGAGCACCGCGCCGAGATGGTGGTGCGCGCGCTGATCCGCGATGCCGAGCCGAACCGCAACTTGACCAATGTCGACAAGGTCTGGCTGCAGACCTGGATCCAGAGCCATGCCGACCTGATCACCAGCGACGGCAATTTCCCTTTCCTCAACGCCGCCAAGCGCGAGATCGCCCAGCTCGGCCACCTGAAGATCGAGGATGTCTTCCCGCAGCAGCGCTTCCTGGTGATCCGCGCCAAGCCTGACCATCCTGACGCCTGGCTGACCAACCGGCTGATCTCGGATTTCGTGCCGTCGGACTTCGTCTCGCGCTACATCTTCAACAAGGACGGCTTCTACAAGGACTATGGCGGCTTCAGCGACGCCTGGCGATCGCATGTTGTGGACGTTCTCAAAACCACATATTTGAAGGACAAGGTGGCGTTTCGCACGCGCCTCTACGGCCTGACTGACTAGAACGAAATGAACCGTTATTTCGTTCTAACTTCTTGTTTTGGCGCATAATGTTATCCAAAAAGTCTGCAACTTTTTGGCATCATGCTTGAGGGGGTGACACAGCCATGCTCGATCCGATCGTGAACTTCTTCACCCGCATTTTCCAGTGGATCGGCCGCGGTATCGGGCTTTTGATCGGCGTCATCCTGTGGCCGTTCCTGTGGGCCGGACGCTGGTACACGCAACGCGGCTGGATCCTCAAGGCGGCGGTCGGCCTTGCTCTGCTGGTGCTGATCGGCCTCTATGCCAATTTCTTCTACGCCACCCAGTGGTGGAACAATTTCAACCCGAACTATCCAGACACCTACACGTTCGAGAAGCGCAATGTCTCCGCTGGCGAACAGGTCTCCGCCGGCGCCGGCACCGACACGGCCAAGACCTGCGGCAACTCCGGCATTGCCCAGATCGCCGCCGACCTGACCGACTTCAACGTCAACCAGAATGCCTGGATCTCGTCGATGATCCTCTACAAGCTCGGCCTGTTCGGCATCGACTGGGACAACACGCCGTGGATGGACAACAAGGCCTCCTTCCAGCGCGGCATCAACCAGGCGGTGCGGCGCACGGCGACTGAACTCGCCGACAATCTCGGCCGCGTCCGCACCACCTCGCAGATCGACAGCGATCTGCAGAATGCCCGCGGCAACCTGCAGTTCGACGAGGAGACCTGGTATTTCGGCCTGAACCCGTTCGGCCCCAAGACACCGACGCCGAGCTACTATCGCGACGCCGTGCGCATGCTGCGTTCCTTCAACGCTCGCCTTGCCACCTGCCAGGCGACATTCGACGCCCGCGCCGACAATCTGAAACAGTATATCGACCGCATCTCGTCCGACATCGGCTCGACCTCGGCGATCCTCAAGGAACGCGCCGAGAACCACAACAATGGCTGGTTCGACTTCCGCGCCGACGACCGCTACTGGTTCGCCTATGGCCAGCTCTATGGCTATTACGGCCTGATGAAGGGCGCCCAGGCCGACTTCGAGGACGTCATCAAGGAAAAGCATCTGCAGAACCTCTGGGACACGATGGACTCGCAGTTCGTTTCGGCGCTGAAGATCCAGCCTTTCATCATCGCCAATGGCCGCGAGGATGGCTGGCTGTTGCCGACGCATCTGACGACGATGGGCTTCTATGTGCTCAGGGTGCGCTCCAACATGGTCGAAATCAGCAACGTTCTGACGCAGTAGCGCTGTTCCATTAGGGACCAGGCGATGGCGAATTTGCGCCGTCGCCTCTGTCGCATTCCGTGCATTGTGCGGCTGTTTTGAGACGGCGGAACGACGCGTCCTCTGGCTTCTATACGGCGCGGCAACGGAGCCAGGAAGAACCGACGACAGGTCGGCCGGTCCGCAGAAGAATTTTCTCAAGAGGAAACATAGTTGCATACAAGTTGACGCCGCGGCAGCGACAGGGTTAGAACATGCCCGCGCCCGGTTCCAACCTGCTTGCCAGTAAGACCAAACCCGTCCCCTCCACCGTCCAATCCAGAGGAAAGCCGTCATGGCCGAAGTGAAGTCCGACATCGAGATCGCGCGCGGCGCCAGGAAAAAGCAGATCCAGGAGATCGGCCAGAAGATCGGCATCCCGACCGAACACCTGCTGCCCTACGGCCACGACAAGGCCAAGATATCAGCCGAATTCATCAAATCGGTGAAGGGCAACAAGGACGGCAAGCTGATCCTCGTAACCGCCATCAACCCGACGCCGGCCGGCGAAGGCAAGACCACGACCACGGTTGGTCTCGGCGACGGCCTGAACCGCATCGGCAAGAAGGCGATCGTCTGCATCCGCGAGGCTTCGCTCGGCCCGAACTTCGGCGTCAAGGGCGGTGCCGCCGGCGGCGGCTATGCGCAGGTCGTGCCGATGGAGGACATGAACCTCCACTTCACCGGCGACTTCCACGCCATCACCACCGCGCACAACCTGCTTTCGGCGCTGATCGACAACCACATCTACTGGGGCAATGAGCTCGGCATCGACACCCGCCGGGTCGTCTGGCGCCGCGTCATGGACATGAACGACCGCGCGCTGCGCGAGATCATCTGCTCGCTCGGCGGCGTCGCCAACGGCTTCCCGCGCGAGGGCGGTTTCGACATCACCGTCGCCTCGGAAGTCATGGCGATCCTCTGCCTGTCGACCGACCTGAAGGACCTGGAAAAGCGCCTCGGCGACATCATCGTCGCCTATCGCCGCGACAAGTCAGCCGTCTATGCCCGCGACCTCAAGGCCGACGGCGCCATGGCTGTGCTGCTGAAGGACGCCATGCAGCCGAACCTGGTGCAGACGCTGGAGAACAACCCGGCCTTCGTGCATGGCGGGCCGTTCGCCAACATCGCGCATGGCTGCAACTCGGTCGTCGCCACCACGACGGCGCTCAAGCTCGCCGACTACGTCGTCACCGAAGCCGGCTTCGGCGCCGATTTGGGTGCTGAAAAGTTCTTCGACATCAAGTGCCGCAAGGCGGGCTTGAAGCCGGCAGCGGCGGTCATCGTCGCCACCGTGCGCGCCATGAAGATGAATGGCGGCGTCAAGAAGGAAGACCTCGGCAAGGAAAACGTCGAGGCGGTGAAGAAGGGCTGCGCCAACCTTGGCCGCCACATCGAGAACATCAGGCAGTTCGGCGTGCCGGCGGTGGTTGCCATCAACCATTTCTATTCCGACACCGACGCCGAGATCCAGGCGATGAAGGACTATGTCGCCTCGATGGGCGAAGAAGCGATCCTGTGCAAGCACTGGGCACACGGCTCGGCCGGGATCGAGGATCTTGCCAACAAGGTGGTGGCACTGGCCGAATCCGGCGCCTCGCAGTTCGCCCCGCTCTATCCCGATGCCATGCCGCTGTTCGAGAAGATCAACACCATCGTCCAGCGCATCTATCGCGGCTCGGAAGCGATCGCCGACAAGTCGGTGCGCGACCAGCTCAAGGCGTGGGAAGACGCCGGCTACGGCCATTTGCCGGTGTGCATGGCCAAGACCCAATATTCCTTCTCGACCGACCCGAACCTGCGCGGCGCGCCGACCGGCCACACCGTGCCGGTGCGCGAGGTCAGGCTTTCGGCCGGTGCCGGCTTCGTCGTCATCATCTGCGGCGAGGTCATGACCATGCCGGGCCTGCCGAGGGCGCCGTCCTCGGAAAAGATCTTCCTCAATGAGGCCGGCAATATCGAAGGCCTGTTCTAAAATCCTTCAATTCAAACAGAAAGGGCGCCGCAGCGATGCGGCGCCCTTTCTGTTTTTTCGGATAGCCCTAAGCAGCGCTGCGCGACAGCGCCCGCTGGTTGGAGCCGAAGATCGTGTCGCGCTCCGGCAGCGCGCCGGTCTGCAGGCACTCGACCCATTCGGCGGTCTTGAGCACGGCGGCGAAGCGCGACTGCAGGATGATCGTGACCACGCGATGGATCTCCTCGGCCGAGGCGTAGCCGGCGCTGTTGGCGTAAGGCACCGAGCCGGTCGCATCCGACAGGAACTCGACGGCAAAGCCCATATGCACGGCGTGGATAATGGTCGACAGGTCACAATTATGCGTCATGTAGCCGACCACCGTGATCGTATCGATGGCATTGGCGCGAAGCCAGTCTTCCAGATCAGTGCCGGTGAAGGCGGAGGGCAGGTTCTTTTCGACATAATGGTCGCGCTCGCGCCTGGCGATTTCGGGATGCAGTTCGCCGCCGTGACTGCCCTTGGCGAAGATCGGCGAGGTCTCGGGCGCCATCTGCTTGACGACCACCACCTTGATGCCGGCAGCAGTCGCTGCATCCATGGCGCGTGCCACATTGACGACGCTGTCGCGGAACGGCGGATGCTGGATGGCGAGATTGCCGCCGTCGTAATCGTTCTGCACATCGACGACGATCAGCGCCCGGCGCGGCGCGGTGTTGGCTGGGTCAGACATGGTGTTTCCTTTCCGGCTTGAATTCGATGGATGGAAGATAGGCGGGCTGCCAGACAGCCGAAAGTGGCCCGATTGACATCATTCGAAAGAATTGGGACAATCCGCATTCAACCGCTGGAAGCACCCATGAACGACCCGATCATTGCCGTCCTCGCCTTCGACGGCATCAGCCCGTTCCATCTTTCCGTACCGTGCCTGGTCTTCGGCGAGGACAGGACGGCGCTTGGCCTGCCGCGCTTCGACTTCCGCATCTGCGCGGTCAAGGCCGGGCCGATCCATACCGAAGCCGGGCTGACAATTGCCGCGCCGCATGGGCTCGAAGGGCTCGACGGCGCCGATATCGTCATCATCCCGAGCTGGCATCATCTGAGCGAACCGGTATCGCCGCTGCTGATGGAAGCGCTGCGCCATGCGCACCAACGCGGCGCCTTGATTGTCGGCCTGTGCCTCGGCACCTTCGCCATTGCAGCGGCCGGGCTGCTTTCGGGCCGACGTGCCGCGACGCACTGGGCCTATTGCGAACAATTGCAAACACTCCATCCCGACATCGCTGTCGATGCCGCGGTGCTCTACGTCGACAATGGCGATGTCGTGACCTCGGCCGGCGTCGCCGCCGGCCTCGACTGCTGTCTCCACATCGTGCGCGCCCGCTATGGCGCGGAAGCAGCACTCCGGCTCGCCCGCCAGATCGTGCTTTCTCCGCACCGGCAGGGTGGGCAGGCACAGTTCATCGAGCATCCGGTGGCAAGAAGCGCGGACGCCGACCGCTTCACCCAGGCCCTCGACGCGGTTCGCGCGACGCTTGGCGAGGCGCATAGCCTGGACCGCGTCGCCGAGGCCGCCGGCCTGACCCGCCGCACCTTTACCCGTCGCTTTCAGAAATCGATCGGCGCCAGCTTTGGCGATTGGCTGACCAGCCAGCGGATCGAACTGGCGCAGCGTTTGCTGGAAGCGACGGAGAAATCGATGGACATGATCGCCTTCGAAGCCGGCTTCGGCAGCGCCACCTCGTTGCGTCAGCATTTTGCCGCGAGACTGAGGACATCGCCGGCGCAATACCGGCGAGAGTTTTCCAGGCGAGGCGATCAGGAAGAGCGCATGACGTATGTCCTGTCGTCCTGACCTGTTCAGCC
>NZ_RZQA01000197.1:0-8270 GCF_004022915.1 Mesorhizobium sp. M7A.F.Ca.US.006.04.2.1 | reverse complement strand
AGGAAGACCTCCTGGACATCGGGCAGACCATCGCCGTTCGTATCCCGCAGCAGGGTGATACGGTTGCTTCCTTCGGTGCCGCCGCCCGAGGTCGCCATCAACTCGATCCAGCCCATGATCAGGTCTTTCGGCCGCTTGATCGCGGCACCGGCCGGCGCCACGGATTCGACCACCAGAACGTCACCATTCGGCAATGTGTAAAGCGAGCGCGGATGCCTCAAGCCCTTGGCAAAGGCCTGGATTTGCAAACCCTTGGCGACGGTCGGCTTCTCGTCTTGTTTCCAACCGACGACCGACGCGACATGCATGGGCGGCACCAGATACTGAATAGGTTCAGGCAGCGTCGGGTTTGCTCCGACCTGATCGGTGGGATCCGGTTCGTTATCGCTGCATGCGGGCAGCGCCAAAATCGATCCGAACAGCAGACCGAGGCTCGCGATACGCCGGATATGTCTGGCGGAGACATTCATTCGACCACCTCCACTTGAGTGTGGCCGGAACTCCATCCCAGCAGTCCCAGCAAGAGGATAACGATCACGGCGACGGCGGACAGGATGAGCCCCGTCGGCACGACCGAGGTCCAGGCATCACGGCTGTGCACCAGTGCGTTGAAGAGCGATATGACGAGCACGACGAGGCTGCCAAGGAGATATGGCCATGCAGGCCCGGCTTGACGGGCAAGTCGGCCGGTAGACAAATCGACAAGTGCTGCAAGGACCGCGAGCACGCCTACAACCAGGCCGGCAAGGAGCAGCCAGGCGGAAAAATTTGCCCACATCATTTCAGCGCTTCGCCAATAGGCAACGTCGGTCAGCAATGTGCCGACGAAACATGCGTTTGCGACCGCCATCGGCGTTTTATGGAACGGACGCCGGGCTGCCACCAACACGGATCGGGCACGGGCCATGGACATTCTCCACCTTTGAAGCTGTACCTGTCCTCCAAACCAACTTGTGGTTGGGAGGTTCCCGGAACCGTTTTGCGTTCAAGAACTCGTGATGGCGCTGGCAATGGCACAGAACGGCTCGGCGCGCGATGCTCATGCGGAGTTGGTGCGCAATGTCCTCAAGGTGATCGAGTAGCGGTGCAGGTCAACCGCCGGAATGCTGTGCTCCCATTCCGTGCGCGATGGTCCGGTCATGAGATACGCCGACCTTGGTTCGACGACGATGGTCCGGCGATCCCATTTGGCGCCATTCTTCCGCCGGAGCCGGAAGCTGCAAGGCGCCAGCAACGAAACACCCGCAACGTCTTCGAAATGAGGCTTGTCTCGATGCCAGCCGATGCCGGCGCCGGGCCGGTATTCGTTGATCAACACTTGCGCGAAGGCGTTGGCGGGCCGGCCTGCCAACGCTGCGATCTTGTCGCGCAGGGACAGCAGGAAGTCAGGGATCGGCGGCGCCTCGACGACCTGGCGTCTGTCGTAGTCGTAACGCAGGCCAAAACCGACGACGCGCCGGTTTGCCAGATGGCCACGGAAATCGAACGCCTCGAACGGAAGGCCTTCCAGATGCCGGGCGAGTTCCGTTTCTTCTTGCGCCGTGATCAACTCGGGCTGATAGAAGAAACCTTCCGGTAGGTCGTCGGCAGCACCAAAGAGATCGTGCTGAAGCCCGGATGAGCCGGAGTCGAGTGTTTTCGATTTGGGTGTCGCCATCCCAGCTAAGATGGTGAAGGCCAGCCCGCCTGGCAATATCGGAACCTGGCCAGCCAATCTGCACCCACCCTGCGGACGTCACCCCAACGACGGACAGGGCCTGCCAATCCGGATTTTATCGAGGGACTGTATTCAACTCAGGATTTCGCGAGCATGCCTTGAACGCGACCGAGGGAGTTGCGTGCATGTACGTACGGTTCTTACCAAACCGTGAGCCTTCGTTGCCAGTTGCTTGTCGGCAACTAGATTGGCAACGCGGCATCCCCAAAACATGCCGCAGTGGCCGGCGCGGGTTTAGGCAACGGTGTCTCACCGGCATCATCGCGCCGGCCACTCGAAATGTCCTGTTGTCGGCTCAGTGGCGGAGAAGCCTCCGTTGGCCCGGCGCGCTCAAACGAGAGGCCGCTCCTGCCTCGCGGGATGCTTCGAGCCCAAATCTCCGACCAGCCGGCGGTACTGGGTTTCGGGTGGACCGTAAGAATCTCGCGCCAACGTCATGAGACCGTCTCGATCGCGGATCGTAATCTCTCCGCGGCGCGCTCGGATATAACCATAACTTTCGATCATCTGGAGGCCGACGGTAACCCCCGGACGCCTCACACCAAGCATGATGGACAGAAATTCATGGGTTATCATAAGCCTGTCGCCGACAGTGCGGTCGCTGCACATCAAAAGCCATCTTGCCAGTCGAACTTCCAGGCTCTGCCGCGCGTTGATCGATGCCGTATAGCTTGTCTGAACATGGAAATATTGGACATAGCGCAACAGGAACGACCGCAATGTAGGGCTGTCCTCCAGGGCTTCGACGAAGGGGGCAGCCTCTATCCGGAGAGCCTCGCATGTCGACTGGACGTAACAATCAAAGTTGGCCTGGTCGTCCCCCATGACCAGGGCCGAACCGGTCATTCCTTCGAACCCGATGATTCCGACTTCGGCTTCGGTCGCAGGCGAAGTCCTCGCCACTACCGAGGCCAGCCCGCTTTCCAGAAAGTAGACGGCTTCGATCTTCTGCCCCGCGGTCTCCAGCGGCGCGCGCAACTCAAGAAAAACACTCGCCAGATGCGGACGTAGCCGCGCGAAATCGTCCGCGCTCATCCGGCGAAGCAATTCGCTCTTGGCTTGCAGTGTCTGGTAATCCACGAGACTCTTTTCCCTTGGGCAAGAGCACTGGGATCTCTTAGCCGGCCGCGCCCGTCGAACGAGCGGACGGTAACGAACCATAGACTTCGTCTCGCGCAGCACTAGACGGGCGGGCGCGTTGGTATGAAACCGACAGTTACTGCTGAAGACTCGAAGGCCTTGTTGGCTGACTATCTTTCGCCAGCAAACGAGCCTCCCGCAAGATAGAGGCGCGATCGAACCCGAGGAGCGATATGATTTCGCGTATCTGTTGTTCAGTGGCGCCTGTATCCCGCGCCAGCGCGGTCATCGCGCCCACTGGCAGACCGGGGTGCTCGGGCTCCTTCGTGATGGGCAAGAGCGATGGTCACTCCCAAGCGTCAGCGCCCCAACTGTGCTGCTGACGATTTCCTTTTGTACGCTTCCGTACGGAGCTTTGCGAGTCAATTCGGACGGAGGCTGAGTTGAGGCTTCTAGCGTCCTTGCGTCGTCCGTCCGTCGCCCCCGGAATTGTTCGGAACGATTGCTCGGCTGAGAGGTTCAAATATTCCACCCAACAGGAGTCTCGAAAGATGGATCACACCAACCACGTACGCCTCACAAGCACCGAACTGACACCAGACATTCTCGAAGACGCCACGATTTACGACGCAGACGACAACAAAGTCGGCAGCGTTTCGCATGTGCACGGCTCAGGAGCCGCCAGTCAGGTCGTCATCGATGTCGGCGGCTTTCTCGGCATTGGCGCCAAGCCGGTGGCCGTTCCCGCAAGCCAGTTGGAATTCATGCGCGATGAAGACGGCGACGTTCACGCGGTGACGAACTGGACCAAGGATCAGCTCAAGAGCATGCCCGAGCATCACGATGCATGATTTCAAGGACTTCACCTTGAACGGGAGCGGCCACTCGGCCGCTCTCTCTTAGGCGCAACAGGGTGGACAGACGATGCGGCGCGAAACCGGAGCCTGCTTCTGCGGAGGGATCGCCGCAGCCCTGGACGGAGAGCCTTTCTGGATATGCTACGATCACGACGACGATTGCCGCCGGGCCATCGGAAGTCCGCTGACGATCTGGGTTGGTTACCGGCCGAAGCAATTTCAGCTCCTCAGAGGGACGCCGAAGGCCTTTTCCCAAACGCCAGGCGTCACCCGCACGTTCTGCCCAGACTGTGGAAGCTCGATAGGCTATAGCGACGAAGGCCTGCCGGACGAGTTCTATGTGACGATCGGCTTCTTTGACAACCCTGAAGGGTTTCGGCCGCAAGCCCATGCCTATTGGGACCTGAGGCTGCCGTGGATCGAGTTTGATGACAGCCTGCCACGCATCGACCGATATTCAAGGAAGCGCGACCCGAAGTTCGGCAACCCGCGCGACCGGTAGTCGCGGTGCGTGACGCCAGGATATCGGCGGAACCTGACGATCGCTAACGGGTTATTCGGGCAGACCTGTCGGGTGCGACCATGCCATCGACCGTGATCCGAAATGCGCAATACGATCCCGCCACCAGGATCCTGTCGGTCTGGTTTGTGCCGAGCGGCAGACGCTACGAATATGAGGATGTTGCACCGGCAACTTATGCCGCTTTCACCAAAGCTTCCTCAAAAGGCCGCTTCTTCAATGAGTTCATCCGCGACCGCCATCGGTACCGCCGCGTGGCGTGACAAGTTTGGACATGAGCAGGCGATGCACGGAACCTGACCGGCATCGTCTCGTTGACGTCTCGTCGTCGAAGCAAGCCAGGCAACGACAGTGTTCATCTGAACATGCTCAGGTGTTCGCACCGGCAAAGATCGATCGGAAAAGGCTTCAAGGGAGTTCAAGAGCCATGACGGCCAAGAAGCAGAAGACCGAAAGCAAGGACAAGAAGGCATTGCGCTTGGCAGAGACCACCGACGTCTCACCCAAGCAGGCCAAGGAGCTCATGCAAAAGCATGGCAAGGACAACCCCAAGGTCGAGAAGGAAGCCAGAAACTTCAAGGCGGAAGGATAGTATCCGCATGAGGCGACCTGTATGGCCCCTGCAGGTGATCGGCCAGGCAATTCGGGATTAAGGGGGTGCCCCGGCCTTTTCGGCCGCGAGCGCAAAAGGAAAGCGCAGCACCAGGTTGCGGTTCTCGTCAAAAATCTCGAAGGTCAATCCGGTACGCAGCGGCCTGCCATGCAGCAGCTCTTCGGCAAGGATTTCCTTCGCCGACGCCATCGCGTTTTCCTCAGCGCTCGCGAGATCAGAAAATTCCTGGCCCTCGGGATCCTCCTGCAAGCTTCCGCTCTCATCTCGAAGGTCGAAAAAGTACCTGGACATGTCGACTGAACTCCTGCTCATCGCGATGGTGGCATCGGAAGCGCCAGCCTCAGACTTCAGTGCCTGATGTCCCCGGATTGTCGAAGAGCACAGCGAGGCCATGCTCGATGGCGCAGGCCGCTATCAGATCATCGAAGGCCTTTCCGGAAAGCGGGCAACTTGGCATCACCTCTCGAATTGCGGTCCCGGCCTTGGCGGTAGAGATCACATCGTGGCGTTTCTTGCGTGTCTCGACATATTGCTCGACCAGGATTTTCAGGCGCCTCACCGCAACGTCGTCCGTAAACATGGATCCTCAGCCAATGCCTGAAGTAAGGCTGTCGGCCTGATCATCGGCCGACGATCTCGGGGTTAGCCGGGATTGCTCGCACAATATTTCTATGGGCAGTTGGTTCCCCCGACCGCTTGCTTGGTAATTTTCGTACAGGGAATACCCTTGCCCGCGCTTTCATCGGGCCGAATCGACAGCGATTTTCCGATGCCGAGGCGAGCGTTCAGGCTTGCATCACCATGCGGCTGTGACGTGCAACGACACTTTCCTCATCGGTCGCAATCACCCGTACTTCCACCTTGCTCTCGGGACGACTGAGGATCTCGGCGTGGGTGTTGTTGGCGCGATCTTCAAGCACCACGCCAAGCCAGGTCAATTTTTCGCATATGGCCTTGCGGATGGTCGCGGACCGTTCGCCGATGCCGGCGGTGAACACCAGGCATTCAAGGCCACCCATCGTGTTTGCAAGCGCCGCGGCCTCTCTCGCGGCGCGAAAGGCGAAAAGCGCCATCGCCTCTTGCGCGCGAGGATCATTGCTCGCTTCGAGCGTCCTCATGTCGCCGGAAATCCCGGATACGCCGAGCAGGCCCGACTTCTCGTAGAGCATCGCCTGCAGTTCTTCCGCCGCGATGCCTCTTTCCAGCAGGAAATACAACAGCACGCCGGGATCGATGGCGCCGCACCGCGTGCCCATGACGAGGCCATCCAGGGCCGAAAAACCCATCGTGGTATCGATGCTTTTGCCCCCGTGCAGGGCGCAAAGACTTGCCCCATTGCCGAGATGGGCGACGATCGTGTGTTTCGCCGCGAAAATTGGCGATATCTCGCTGAGCCGCCCGGCGATGTATTCATAGGAGAGACCGTGGAACCCGTAGCGGCGCAAGCCTTGCTCTTCATACTGGCGCGGAAGGGCAAAGCGCCGCACGAGCGGATCGATCGTCTGGTGGAAAGCGGTGTCGAAACAGCCAACCTGTGGCAGGTCCGGTTGCAAGGCGGCTATTGCACGGACGGGCGCGAGACTGCGAGGCTGATGCAGCGGAGCAAGCGGCGTAAGTCTGTCGATGGCGTCGATGATGTATGGGGTCAGACGGACAGGTTCGATGAACTCGCTTCCGCCATGCACGATGCGATGGCCGGCGCAGATCAGGTTTCTTTCCCCAATTTCGCCCTGCACCCAATTCAGCATCTCGCCTATGGCCGCGTCACGCCGCTTGTCGGCGGTGAGCGGCCGATCGCACTGCACCGTTCCGTCGGCCGCTTTTGCGCGCAGTGTGGGTTTGTCGCCCAGGTCCAGCGTGCCGCGTGAAACGAGTTGCATATCCCGTGATGAGACAAGATCGTAAAGCGCGAACTTGATGCTGGACGAGCCGGCATTCAGCGCCAGGATCGACCGACGCATCATTGGCGCCCCTTTGTCGCGGCTTTGTCGGGCCAGCTCCATTTCTGGATTTCGGGCATGTCTTCGCCGTGCTCGCGCACATAGGCCTTGTGCTTCGCCAACCTGCCGTGGAGTTCGCCGGCAAGCCCTTCGGCCCTTTCGGCCAGTCCCGGCACGCGTTCGATGGCGGCGAGCGCGAGATGGTAGCGGTCGAGTTCATTGAGCACCACCATGTCGAATGGCGTCGTCGTGGTGCCCTCCTCGCGGAAGCCATGCACATGCATGTTGTCATGGTTGGCGCGGCGGTATGTCAGGCGATGAATGAGATAGGGATAGCCGTGATAGGCGAAGATGACGGGCCGTGTTTTCGTGAACAACGCGTCGAAGTCCCCGTCGGGCAGGCCGTGCGGATGCTCCGTGTTCGACTGCAATGTCATCAGGTCGACAACATTGACGACGCGGATTTTCAGGTCGGGGATCGCGGAGCGCAGAATGTCTGTCGCGGCCAGTGTTTCCAGGGTCGGCACATCGCCGGCGCAGGCCATGACCACATCGGGCTCCTCGTGCTGAGCAACCGTGCCGGCCCATTCCCAGATGCCCGCTCCAGCTTTGCAATGCGCTCCGGCTTCTTCAATGGACAGCCATTGCGGTCCCGGCTGCTTGCCGGCGGTGATGACATTGATGCGGTTATAGGTTCTCAGGCAATGATCGGTGATCCACAACAGGGTGTTGGCGTCCGGCGGGAAATAGAGCCTTACCGTGTCGGCCTTCTTGTTGGCGACCAGATCGGCAAAGCCCGGATCCTGATGGCTGAAACCATTGTGATCCTGCCGCCAGACATGCGAGGTCAAAAGGTAATTGAGCGAGGCGATCGGCTTGCGCCAAGCGAGCTCGCCGGAGGTCTTCAGCCATTTGGCATGCTGGTTGACCATCGAATCGACGATATGAATGAAGGCCTCATAGCATGAAAACAGGCCATGCCGGCCGGTGAGCAGATAGCCTTCAAGCCAGCCCTGGCAGAGATGCTCGCTCAGCACTTCCATGACGCGACCATCACGGGAAAGATGGACGTCATAGGGCTCGATGCGCTCCATCCAGATCCGATCGGTGACCTCGAACACGTCGTCGAGGCGGTTGGAGGATGTCTCGTCCGGCCCCATCAGGCGGAAGTTTCGCGCCTCGGCATTGAGGCGGAACACCTCGCGAAGATAGCTTCCGCAAATCCGCGTCGCCTCGGCAATGACGCCACCTGGACGCGGCACTTCCAGCGCCAGGCTTTTCCAATCTGGAAGCATCAGATCGCGCTTCAGCAGGCCGCCATTTGCGTACGGGCTTGCGCCCATGCGCCTTGTCCCTGTCGGGGCAAGTGCCGCAAGCTCCGGCAACAGGTGCCCGCTTTCGTCGAACAGCTCTCCCGGCTCGTAGCTTCGCATCCAGTTTTCGAGGATCTTGCGGTGCTCCTCATTCCCTCGAGCGTTCGATACCGGCACTTGATGCGAGCGCCAGAAACCCTCGACTTTTTCGCCATCGACCTCCTTCGGCC
>NZ_RZQA01000196.1:0-8306 GCF_004022915.1 Mesorhizobium sp. M7A.F.Ca.US.006.04.2.1 | reverse complement strand
GATGGTTCTGGCTGAACCGGATGGCAAGAAGGTCATCAAGAATTTTCTGCCGAACGGCCTCTAAGGCATTCGGTCCGGACACGCATTTGTTTTACGCAATTCCGAACGGAAAACCGCAAGGCACTTTTCCTGGAATTGCTTTTAAGGAGATCATGACATGGCACGCGTAAAAAGAGGCGTCACTTCGCACGCCAAGCACAAGAAGGTCCTGAAAGCCGCGAAAGGCTTCTACGGCCGCCGCAAGAACACCATCCGCATCGCCAAGCAGGCGGTGGAAAAGTCGCTGCAATACGCTTACCGCGACCGCAAGAACCGCAAGCGCTCCTTCCGCGCGCTGTGGATCCAGCGTATCAACGCCGCGACCCACGAGCATGGCCTGACCTATGGCCGCTTCATCGACGGCCTCAACAAGTCGGGCATCGAGATCGATCGCAAGATCCTGTCGGACATGGCCATCCACGAGCCGCAGGCTTTCGCGGCCCTGGTCGCCAAGGCCAAGGTGGCGCTCGAATATCTGAAGAACACCACGCCGAACGCTTTTGAAAGCGCTGTCGCCTAAGACCAGCGCTTCCCAAGCATTCGCAATTCTGATTTGGGGAACCCGCGCTGGCACGGCTGGCGCGGGTTTTTCTTTTGCCTGATCCTTGGAGTGATTTCACTTTAGAAGTGACTTTCACTTTGAGGCCGACCTCCCAACGCAGCGAGTTTGACCGTGAACGACGCAACCACTGGCCTGGATACGCTTGAAAACTCACTTCTGGCCGAGATCGCCTCGGCCGCCGATGAGCCGGCCATCGAGGCCGTGCGCATCGCTGCTTTCGGTAAGAAGGGCAGCGTGTCCGAGATGCTGAAGACACTTGGCGCCATGACCGCCGAGGAGCGCCAGATCAAAGGCCCAGCCATCAACGGCCTCAAGAACCGCGTCACCGACGCGCTGACTGCCCGCAAGGCTGAGCTCAAGGATGTGGCGATCACCGCCCGCCTCGCCGCCGAAAAGGTCGACGTGACGCTGCCGGTGCGGCAGTCGCCGGCTGAGCGCGGCCGTATCCATCCGATCAGCCAGGTCATCGACGAGATTGCCGCGATCTTCGGCGATCTCGGTTTCTCCATCGCGGAAGGTCCCGACATCGAGACCGACTATTACAATTTCACCGCGCTGAATTTTCCCGAAGGCCACCCGGCGCGCGAGATGCACGACACCTTCTTCTTCCAGCCGGACGAGAAGGGCGAGCGCAAGCTTTTGCGCACGCACACTTCGCCGGTGCAGATCCGCACCATGGAAACGAAGAAGCCGCCGATCCGCATCGTCATTCCTGGCAAGACGTACCGGCAGGATTCGGACGCCACCCACTCGCCGATGTTCCATCAGGTCGAGGGGCTGGTGATCGACAAGACAGCCAACGTCGCCAACATGAAGTGGGTGCTGGAGGAGTTCTGCAAGGCCTTCTTCGAGGTGCCGCAGGTTAAGATGCGCTTCCGGCCGTCCTTCTTCCCGTTCACCGAGCCAAGCCTCGAGGTTGACATCCAGTGCGATCGCTCGCGGCCCGGCGAAGTGCGCTTCGGCGAAGGCTCCGATTGGATGGAGATCCTCGGCTGTGGCATGGTGCATCCCAACGTGCTGCGCCATGGCGGTCTCGATCCGGACGAATATCAGGGTTTTGCCTGGGGCATGGGCATCGACCGCATCGCCATGCTGAAATACGGCATGCCGGACCTGCGCGCCTTCTTCGATGCAGACGTGCGCTGGCTGTCGCATTACGGCTTCCGGCCGCTCGACATGCCGACTTTGTTCGGAGGCCTGAGCGCATGACAGCGCCCTATGCCGGCGGCTGCCGCTGCGGCGCCGTGCGGTTCGAGGCCTCTGCCGAACCGCATCACGTCAGCTACTGCCATTGCGGCGATTGCCGGCGGGCCAGCGGCGCGCCGGTGTCGGCCTTTGTCGGCTTCCTGGTCGATCAGGTCGCGTTCACCGGCAAGGCGCTGAAGATGTATGAGAACGGCCCGGTGACGCGCTCTTTCTGCGGCACCTGCGGCTCACCCATCGCCTATGTCGACGAGCGGCTGGAAGAAGACATCTACTTCATGCTCGGCGCCATGGACATGCCGGCCGATTTCCAGCCGACGCTGCATGCCTATATCGGCGAGCAGCTTGCCTTCCTGCATATGTCCGACGACCTGCCGAGACATCTGAAATCAAGCGTCAAAAGACCAGACGGAACAGTCCCATGAAATTCACCCTCTCCTGGCTCAAGGACCACCTCGAGACCGACGCCACGCTCGACGAGATCGTCGAGCGGCTGACTTCGATCGGTCTCGAAGTCGAGCATGTCGACGACAAGTCGAGCCTGAAACCATTCGTCATCGCCAGGGTGCTGACGGCGGTTCAGCATCCCGATGCCGACCGGCTGCGCGTGCTGACCGTCGACACCGGCGACGGCAAGCCTCCGGTGCAGGTCGTTTGCGGCGCGCCAAACGCCCGCGCGGGCCTGATCGGCGCCTTTGCCGCGCCCGGCACCTATGTGCCCGGCATCGACGTAACGCTGACGGTCGGCAAGATCAGGGGCGTCGAAAGCCACGGCATGATGTGTTCCGAGCGCGAGCTGGAGCTGTCCGACGAACACAATGGCATCATCGACCTGCCTGAGGATGCGCCGGTCGGCACCAGCTTCGCCGCCTATGCGCACATCGACGATCCGGTCATCGAGATCAACTTGACGCCGAACCGGCCGGATGCCACCAGCGTCTACGGCATCGCCAGGGATCTGGCGGCGAGCGGGCTTGGCCGCCTCGTCGGCGGCGCCATCATGCCGCATGTCGGCAATGGCATGTGTCCGATCAAGGTGACGATCGAAGCGCCGGAGCTTTGCCCCGGCTTCGCGCTCAACTTGGTCAAGGGCGTCAAGAATGGAGCCTCGCCAAAATGGCTGCAGCAGCGGCTGATCGCCATTGGGCTGAGACCCATCAGCGCACTGGTCGACATCACCAACTACGTCACCTTCGACCGCGGCCGCCCGCTGCATGTGTTCGACGCCAGCAAGGTTGCCGGCAATCTCGTCGTGCGCCGCGCGCGCGATGGTGAAAAGGTGCAGGCGCTCGACGGCCGCGAATACACGCTGACGCCGGAAATGTGCGTCATCGCAGATGACAACGGCGTCGAGTCGATCGCCGGCATTATGGGCGGCGAGCATTCGGGCTGCGACGAGAACACCTCAGATGTGCTGATCGAATCCGCCCTTTGGGATCCGATCACCACGGCGCGCACCGGCCGCACGCTCGGCATCATCACCGATGCGCGCTACCGCTTCGAGCGCGGCGTCGACCCCGAATTCATGGTTCCGGGCGTCGAACTGGCAACGAAACTGGTGCTCGATTTCTGCGGCGGCACGCCGACCGAAATGGAGGTCGTCGGTTATGCCGGTCACACGCCGAAGATCGTTTCCTTCCCGCTTTCGGAAGTGAAGCGGCTGACCGGCATCGAGGTTCCCAGCGCGGAAAGCCTCGACATCCTGTCGCGCCTCGGCTTCAAGCCGGAGGGCTCGGGCGATGTCGTCGATGTCGCCGTGCCGTCCTGGCGCCCCGACGTCGATGGCAAGGCAGACCTGGTCGAGGAGGTCATGCGCATCCACGGTGTCGACAACATCGCGCCGCAGCCGCTCGGTGCGCATGACGCGGTCAATGCAAAGATCCTCACCACGCTGCAGGTCCGTACCCGCACGGCCAAGCGCGCGCTTGCCGTGCGCGGCATGATGGAAGCCGTTACCTGGTCGTTCATTCCGGCCAAGCACGCCGAGCTGTTCGGCGGCGGCCAGACCGCGCTGAAGCTCGCCAACCCGATCGCCGCCGACATGTCCGACATGCGGCCCTCGCTGCTGCCGGGCCTGATCGCGGCTGCCCAGCGCAACGCCGACAAGGGTATTGGCGACGTGGCGCTGTTCGAAGTGTCGGGCACTTATGAGGGCGACGGCGCCGACCAGCAGCGGCGCGTCGCCGCCGGCGTGCGTCGCGGCACCGCCAAGCTCGACGGTTCCGGCCGCAACTGGGCCGGCAATTCCGGCCCGGTCGGCGTGTTCGACGCCAAGGCCGATGCGATCGCCGCACTTGAAGCCTGCGGTGCGCCTGTCGACCGGCTGCAGATCGAGGCCGGCGGCCCGGCCTGGTATCATCCCGGCCGTTCCGGCACGATCAAGCTCGGCCCGAAAACCGTGCTCGGAACTTTCGGTGAATTCCATCCGAAGACGCTGGAAGGGCTCGATGTTTCTGGCCCGCTGTGCGGCTTCGAGGTCTTCGTCGATGCCGTGCCTGAACCGAAGGCCAAGCCGACGAAAACCAAGCCGAAACTGGAACTGTCGCCCTTCCAGGCGGTCAAGCGCGATTTCGCTTTCGTCGTCGACAAGTCGGTCGAGGCCGGCACGCTGGTGCGCGCAGCGCTCGCCGCCGACAAGAAGCTCATCACCGCCGTCTCGGTCTTCGATATTTTCGAAGGCGCTTCGCTGGGCGAGGGCAAAAAATCGATCGCCATCGAAGTGTCGATCCAGCCGGTCGAAAAGACGCTCACCGACGAGGATTTCGAGGCGTTGGCCAAGCGCATCATCGAGAATGTCGGCAAGCAGACCGGGGGCGTTCTGCGGGGCTAAAAAACTTGCGAGCAGATGGCGAATCGCCCTCCAAAGGGCGATGGACCATCTGCGGTATTCCGGCCTTCCCCTTGAAGAACAGCGCGCGGCGTTTCTCGCCATCGTGTCTGCCGACCCGCTGTTATGCGACGCGGTGGCGCGGGCTCGCACGCTCGACCTGCCGGACTGGCTGGTGGTATCCGGCGCTCTCTACAACAGCATCTGGAACCACCTGACCGGCAAACCGTCGGGCTACGGCATCAGGGATGTTGATCTTTTCTACTTCGATGACAGCGACCTGTCCTATGAGGCCGAGGACGCGGTGATCCGCCGGGCGGAGAAGCATTTCGAGGGGCTGGCGTTGCCGGTCGAGGTGCGCAACCAGGCGCGGGTGCATCTGTGGTATCCGCAGAAGTTCGGACGGCCGTGCCCGCGCTATTCGAGCGCCAGCGAATCCGTCAGCCATTTTGCCTCGAAGACGCACGCCGTCGGGGTTCGATACGACGCTGACGGGCAGCTCGAGATCGTGGCACCGTTTGGTCTTGACGACATTTTCTCGTTTCGCATCACGCCGAACCGGGTGATGGACAATCAGCGCACGCATGAGGCGAAGGGTAAGCGTGCAAGGGAGAACTGGCCGGAGATTAGTGTCGAGCCTTGGTAAAAATGTCGGCAGGGCAGAGGGGGGCGCTTCACGTCAGCGTCCCCATCTTCTGCACCGCGCTGCGTACGAAAAAGGGGCGCGCGGCGCCCCTTCCGATTACTCACCAGTTTTCAACCATTCACCAGCGTGAGCTCCTTCTCCGCATAGCGCCTACCGACCACCTTGTCGGGCGACAGCGCGTCACCAATCGCCTGCACCTCGACCGCGCTCAGCGCGATCCCGGCAGCCGCCGCATTCTGCTCCAGATGGCGTATCCTTCTCGCGCCGGGGATCGGCACGATGAAATCGCCCTGGTGCAGCACCCAGGCCAGCGCCAGTTGGGCCGAAGTTACCCCCTTTTCAGCTGCCAGCTTTTCCAGCGTCGCGATGACAGCGGCGTTGGCTTCCATCGCCTCGGCCTGGAAGCGCGGCAAGGTCCGGCGCCAGTCGTCGTCGCTCAGCGCCTCGGGCTTGGCGATCGTGCCGGTCAGCAGGCCACGGCCGAGCGGGCTGTAGGGAACAAAACCGATGCCGAGTTCGCGGCAGACGGCGAACACCTCGTCTTCCGGGTCGCGGCTCCAGAGCGAATATTCGCTCTGCACGGCAGCAATTGGATGCACGGCATGGGCCCGGCGGATGGTCGCCGCACTCGCCTCCGACAGGCCGAGCGCGCGCACCTTGCCCTCGCGCACCAGCTCGGCCATGGCACCGACCGTGTCCTCGATCGGCACGTTGGGGTCGACACGGTGCTGGTAGTAGAGGTCGATCACATCCGTGCCGAGCCGCTTCAGCGACGCCTCGGCGACCGCCTTGACGTGCTCGGGGCGGCTGTCGACGCCGGCCATGCGGTCGAGGCCTGTACCTTCCTCCAAAATCCTGAAGCCGAATTTTGTCGCGATCGTCACCTTGTCACGCGCGGACTTCAGCGCTTTGCCGAGCAGGATCTCGTTCTCGAACGGGCCATAGACCTCCGCCGTGTCGAAGAAATTGACGCCGATATCGATGGCGCGGTGCAGCGTGGCGATTGCGTCGGCTTCCGCCTGGCCGCCATAGGCGAAGCTCATGCCCATGCAGCCGAGGCCGACGGGATAGACGTTCAATTCAGTTCCTAGCTTGCGGGTTTGCATAACGCGTCTCCTTGTTGCGATGCGGCAGAAATAGCGCCTTGCCTTGTGTTCGATAATCGGCTCTCATTTGCACGGGCTGTTCTAAAAGATAGATCAATGAATCGCGCGCATCTTTCCCAACTGGCCGTGCTGGCAACCGTTGCCCAATGCGGCAGCTTTCGCGGCGCGGCCAGGGAATTGGCCATCGCGCCTTCGGCGGTCAGCCATGCGGTGTCCAGCCTAGAGGCGCGGCTTGGCGTTCGGCTGCTGGCGCGCAGCACACGCAGCGTCGCGCCGACCGAAGAAGGTGCGCAGTTGCTGGAACGGCTGCGACCGGCGCTGTCGGAGATCGATCTGGCGCTGGAGACGGCAATCGAGACACGCGACCGGCCGGCCGGCAATCTGCGCCTGACCGTGCCGCGCACCGCAGCCCATTTGGCGCTGACGCCACGGCTGGGCGCCTTTGCGTCGGCCTATCCCGATATCGTGCTGGAGATCGTCATCGAGGACCGTTTCACCGACGTGGTGGAAGGGGGCTTCGATGCTGGCGTCAGGCTAGGCGAGAGCCTGCAGCGCGACATGATCGCGGTGCGCATCGGGCCGGACCTTCGCGGCGCGGTGGTCGGCGCCCCGGTCTATTTCGAGGTCAACCCCAAGCCGCGTCACCCGCGCGACCTGGCTGACCACCGCTGCATCCGCTTCCGCTTCTCCAGCGGCATCCTCTACCGCTGGGAGTTCGAGAGAGGCCGCGAGGCGATCGAGATGGCGGTGGAGGGACCGCTGATCCTCGACGAGGACCATTTGATCGCCCAGGCGGCGGTCGACGGCGCTGGGCTCGCCTTCGTCTTTGAGGATTATGTCCGCGCGCCGCTCGCCGACGGCAGGCTGATCCGTGTGCTGGAGGACTGGTGCCCCTCCTTCGACGGCTTCTTCGTCTATTATCCGAGCCGCCGGCAGATGCGCCCGGCGCTCAGGGCGTTTGTCGATTTCTTCAAGGTGAGTGGATAGAGCGGGCTCGCTCGCCCCGGTAGGTCGGCTGAGGGACGGGGTGGGTAGCGCCCTACGAGACCCCCACCCCGCTTCGCAAAATCCGCTTCGCGGCATTTGCTGCGCGACCCTCCCCACAAGGGGGAGGGTGAAGCGCGCTGGAAGAAAGCCGAACCAACATTCGTTCACTCCCCATGCAAACATCGATCACCAACAGCGCCACCCGCTATGGCTGGGGCGCGATCCTTCTCCACTGGCTGATTGCGCTCATTTTCATCGGCCAGTTCGGGCTCGGCTTCGTCATGGTGCGGTTGACCAGCCAGCGCACCGCCTTCGAGCTGATCCAACTGCACAAATCCTTCGGCTTCCTGCTGCTCGGGCTTGTGTTGCTGCGCATCGCCTGGCGTCTTGGCAATGCAACGCCGGCGCTGCCGCGCTCGGTCGGAACCCTGGAGCGTCGGGCAGCACCGTTGGCCCATCTTGCGCTCTACGCGTTTCAGCTTGCCTTGCCCTTGTCCGGCTGGGCGCTGGTGTCGGTCTCGATGCTGGAGATCCCCAGCCTGCCGTTCAACCTGTTCGTCATGCCGAACCTGCCGCTGGCCGAATCGGATGGTGCCGAGAGCTTCTGGGCGGCTGCACATTGGTATCTCGCCTATGCCGGCATGACGCTTGTGGCTCTCCACGTCGCGGCGGCGCTGCGGCATCATTTCCAGCTCAGGGATGGCGTGCTCACGCGCATGGTCACGCCTTCGTCAGATTCGGAATAGAGCGAGCGGTTCATTCGTTCATGGAGTGAGGGCGCAAGAAATGCGCTGCCTCCAACAAGGAACATCCCCATGTACACGCGCATCCTCGGATTTGCGGCGGTCGCCGCTTGCCTTGCCATGCCTGTTTCTGCGGCCGTCGCGCTGGGTGACGCCGCCGGCAGCTATTCGATCAGCCCGGCCAGCTCCAGCA
>NZ_RZQA01000195.1:0-8324 GCF_004022915.1 Mesorhizobium sp. M7A.F.Ca.US.006.04.2.1 | reverse complement strand
GCGATGGACCCGCGACCCTCTCCGTGTCGGGGGACGGGCACGTCCTGGAGACGCGGACACTGGCGCCGGGTGCCGTCTTCAGCTTCGACCTGGCTGAAGAAGCCGACACGGTCAGCATCAGTGGCGAAGGCTTGGAGCGGCGGCTGACGCTGTCGCCCTACTCGGCGGATCTCGGCCTGCTGTCCGCGCAACGCGCCGGCATTGCCACCGATGCCGCTCTCGAAACGATCGGTTTCGACGATGTGACGTCGCGCACCTTCAGGAAAATTCCGGCCGGTCATGCCGGATTGGCGTGGCGCAACCTGAATGCGATGGCGCGCGACTACACCAAGGACAGCCAGGGCTATGTCAATGGCAACGTCTCCGGTGACCATGTGCTCTACACCAGCAGCGGGCTGCCTGCCGAATTCAGCTGCGAACGGCCGTTCGGCTTTCACTCGGTCATGCTGAGCGCCGCCTGGCTGGCGTCGGAAGGGGAGGTGGCGCTGATCGAAAGCTGGCTTGGCGAGCAGCTGATTGCAAGCGATCAGATCACGCTGTCGGCGCTGACGCCGTTGCACTATGCCCCGATGCTCAAAGCTGTAACGCGTGTTCGCCTGTCGACGAAGCACTATTGGCAAATGGTCGTGGACGATTTGGTCCTGACACGCTGAGATTTGGGCATGCCAAAGCGGAGCGAATTTCGCCCCGCTTCAATCAGGTTACGTTTACGATCAGCCCGGCACGATGATAATCGAGGCGCCGTTCGACGCTGTGACCGCCGACAGACGGCCCTTTTTCAAGAACGACGGCTTCACATAAATCTTCTTCATTTTCAGACTCTCCTAAAATCCCAGCCTGATGATGCCATACTGCGGCCATCTGTCAACCATGCGAGCTGAAAGCAACAAACAATAAACCCAACAATGCGCGACAAGGGGCCAGGGTCCCTATTCTTTGCTTCGGGCCATCCCAAAACCAATTGCACCTGGAGTTTGCTCTCCAGCGCCGGCGCGATCCGCCAGAGATGCGCCGGATTAAAGCGTGACGCTGCTCGGGGCGTTTGCCGTGACGGCGGAAAGCTTGCCCTTCTTGACGAAGGTCGGCTTCGCGTAAGTCTTCTTCATGGTGTTCTCTCCTGAACTCTCGGCGAGCATGGCAGATGCGCGACATGTGTCAACCAAGCCGGGCGCCGACGGCGGCCCTCCTGGCGCTATCGGCTGGCGGCCAGCGCCTGGCCTCCGGCTCGCTCGACGGCACGGCCCGGCTATGGGGCATGGACACCGGCCACCAGATCGCGCTGTTCGACAGCAAGACCGGCCCGATCTATGCGGGCGTCCGCCGCGGTGCTGACCGGCGGCAATGATCGCACCACCCGCGACTGGCCGCCCGACGGCGGTGACGGCGTCGTGCTGTTTGCCGGCGCGTCGGAATGAGCAAATCTTGATCACCTTGTCCGCCGTGCTATGTAAAGCCCATGCCAGCATCCAGCCTCCCAGACAACGCGCCGCTCATCGTCATCGATCTCCAGACCGGTATGTTCGACGGCGTGCACGAACCGCCGATCCATGATGCGCCAGGCATAGTCGAGCGCACCAAAGCGGTGATCGACTGGGCGCGGCGCGGCGGGCGCAAGGTCGCATTTGTCAGGCATGATGGACCCGAAGGCGATCCGTTGGCACCGGATCAGCCGGGCTGGCCGGTTTGGCCCGCACTTGGCCAAGCTGCGGACGAGCCGACCTTTGCCAAATCCGTGCGCGATGCTTTCAGCAATCCTGCCTTCGGCGACTGGGTTGCCGGGCAGGGTGCGGGTGCTGTCGTGCTCCTGGGCGCGCAGACCGATTTTTGCGTGGCCGCGACGGTCAAGGGCGCGATCGCCAGAGGGCTCGGCGTGGCCGTGGTGTCCGATGCGCACAGCACGCTGGACAATGCCAGCGAGAGTGCCGAGCAGGTCATCATCAGGCACAATGGCGAATTCGCCGAGGCCGGCGTCAATCTGGTGACCACAAAGGCGCTTGTCGGCGGCTGAAGCCCGAACGTCGCCGCAGGCCGCATTATCAGGCAGGCCGGCTTGAGGAGTTCGCGAGGGAAGACAGCGCCGGGCGCCTGCCGTGGTCGACGCGGACGGGGGGGCGCATTGTTGGGATGGCTCGGGCGCCCGCGTCAACCAGGGCGGCTCGTACCGCCGCATTAGCAACATTGCACATTGCGTGCCGCTCGAAACTTCCGCGAAAGCGGAATAGGCCGGAGCAAAAGGGCGGATTCGGCTGAGACTTTCGGCGCGCTTTCCCGGTCCGGGAGTCAAAAAGCCTGCTGGTTATTGGGAATGTCGTTCAAGGCGTTTGCCGGTGCTGCACCGGATCGGCGAGGAACGACACCGCAATCAGGTCGTCGCCATCGATCCGGCCGTGACGATCTTCCATGATGGCCGCGACCTTTTGAAAGGTTTTCATTTCGGCATCCGTCACCCGCGCATCGCGCATCCGGGCCTGGAGATCGGCCAGGCGAACGCCCAAAGCAGGGGATGTCACAGCTTTGCTTATCATCTTCACTCGTCCTGATTGGAAACTGACATGGGCAACCCGCCGCCATGGCTGGCGGCGGGTTTGGGACAATTCCAAGTTCAGTCGTAGACCTTGACGATCTTGCGGGTGCCCGGATCCACCAGGACGGTGCGGTTGTCGACCACCACGTAGCGGTATTTGACGTCGGGGATCTCATGAAGCTCGACCGTGTCCGGCAACGCGCTACCAACATTCAGTTCCACGCCGGGAATCTTGACCGAAGCGAGGGGCTGCTTCTTCACATACTCGCGGATGACCGTGTCCTGTTCAGGCTGGATGACAACGTCCTGAGCGGCAACGGCGCCCACTCCGGCCAACAGCAACAGCGCCGCTGCGGCGCCCGTTAGGTGCATTTTCATACTGTTTCTCCTTGCGAGTCAGCATGACAACATCGTCCAACGCTGACGGCAACTGAACTTGAGCCAACTGAAAATGTTCCTCAGATTGGGCTTCGGTCGGATGCTGTCTGCGACTTAAGTCTGGCCCGAGAGCGCATTGGTCTTACCGACGGGAACGGCTCTCTGTTCACGGCTGTTTGTCTCCCGGAATTCGGAGAAACAGATGGACAAAAGTGTTGGCCAAGCGCGCTGGTTGCTCGCACCGATTTTCGCGACAGCCGTTACCTTTCTGGTGATGGGAATAGTCCTTGGCTGACATGTCGTCGATCGGCGCAGCAACGTCCCTTCCTGCGCCGAGAGGGTTCGCAAGCCGCTTCGGCGCCTGGCGAACCCTCTATCTTCACCATACGCCGGCCTGCTCGTCGCTATCGTCCAGCAGTTGCTCGTCCAGTTTGCCGCTCGGCTATCGGGCCGTGTGTATCGATCGAGCCGGCGGCGAAGACAAGACACGTTGATCCGTAGGCTGCTCGCTGAAGTAAAGCGAACTGCCGAGAATGAGGAACACGATGCCCACCGCCGTCAATCCAACCATGAGCACGGCAATCGCCGTTCCTGGGCCATAGCCTGTCTTGATGATGGTGGATCGGTGGGACATCGCGGCGTTCTCCAGACACCCGGCGGTGCCGAGTTCTGCGACAAACGACAAGCGAGGCCCGATGTTCCCTCGTTGGAAGCCTCAATCGGTCACTTTGGGCTTTTGCTTTTTCCTGTAGGACCAAGGTCTTATCTGCCGAGCGCAAAGGTCCAAGGGGCCTTGTTCAGTTCCGATAATGTCCCTTGGATGTTCCGTTACTTTAGGTAAACCTGATATATTGCCTGGGCGGAAACTTAGCTGGCCAAGCAAAATCGCCCGCGAACCGGGCATGGAAAATGTGGCTTTGGCAAGTTCAACAACAGGCAGTCATGTCTCGGGCGACGAATAGCTCACGTCTCGTCGAATCCGCCCTCTCGGGTCTGATCGTGCGTGATTGCGGCTTCTTCCTCATCATCGGGGAGGGCGTCGTCGCTGTCCTGGTACGCGTTATCGTCGTCCTCGTCCGGCAGATCGCCGTCTTTTTCGACGCCGTAACGCATGTCGCCGTTTTCCGGCACGGACTCTGGCAGGATCTCGCCGCCCTTGATTGCATCCCAATCCTGCTGCTCGATGGTCGGCCCATCCGCCCGCGGTGCGTCATCTTCGATGTCGGCGCTTGGTTTGTTGCGAGGTGCCATGCTGGCCTCCAATCGTTGAAGAACTGGAGGCGAAACTCGGCGTGCCGGCGTTTGTTCCGGACCCGAAGTGCAAAGATCGGGCGTGCTCCTGGATTGTCGACGGCTGGCGTGTCAGCCCAGCCCCGCCAGCACCGCGGCCGCGGCCCGCACAGTTGCCAAGTTGCCGCGCAAATGGAGAACTTGCGGCGACTGACCCCTTACTTGCGAAGTTGCTAAAATAATGAAATGTTGTCCGCGGGAAATGAAATGAGGCAGGGACTGGTTGGAACCGGCGCGGTTTCGACGGTTTTGGAAACCATGTATTTTGGACAGTTTCTGGTAGGAATGTCAGCCACGGCCGTCATCGTCGCGGTCTGGACCTATATGACCACCGGCTCCTTCTGGGAGGCATTTGCCTGGACGATAGCGACGCTGCTTGTCCTGCAGGTCGGCTACTTCGTGCTCGTCGTGAGGCTGATCTTCAGGCGCGCACATGACATCGTGCCGAGCCAGGATCCGGTAGACGCCTTTCCGCCATTGCATCGCGACGGTGTCCAGCTTTGAGACCGGGTGACCGGGACCGATCAGGAATGGCGTTTCCATACCAGGCCGTCCACTCGAGCGCGTTCGCCCGGGCAAACTCGGGGAACGTCGCCACCAGCGCGATCACGACCGACGGCAAGGTGTTTGGTCGCTGAGACGGCGCCTTCTGAGCATATCCCTGCTGGAGATTTCGGCCCAGCGTTATCATGGGAACAGGACGCATGCGCGACCGCTCCGCATTGTGCTCAGGCCGACAGGTTGGGAACAAGTGCTGATGCTTCGCGTTCTCTGGCAGTGTCGATGAGGTTGCCGCCTCCATCGGTACTGTTATGGCTCGCTCTGCTCCCGGCGGGGCGAGCCCTTTTCGTGCCGGAGCCTTTCAAATCGTCCAGACGAAGAGGCGGATGCGCGGCCGATTTGGCGCACTGGTGCTCAGATTGAATTTTCTTCCTCTAAATATCCGTACCTATCTGTGCAAGTTCTCAAACTCTTGAACGCTGTCTGCCGAATGTTTGATCAGCAACCAATCAATATCCAGGCTGCAATCGTAATATCTTCAATTCTGAAGTTACGATGGAACCGCATGGCAGCGGTGGAGTTTTTATGGAGGGCGGAATTCAGTTATCACTAGGAGATGGCCATGAGACTTTATCTTACGAGCGCGGCGACCGCCGTCGTCCTGATGGGCGGGATTGGTGCGGCGCTGGCGGAAAACGTCGTCGTCGTCCAGCCGGAGCAGGAGACAGTCGTTCGCGAATACATCAAGAGAGAACCGCTTGCCTCGGTGAACCTTCTGGGCGTCGAGCTCAAGCTCGGCTCGTCGGTGCCGGATACGGTCGAACTGCGTGAGGTGCCCGACGTCAAATACCGCGTCGCGGTGATCAACGACCAGACGGTCCTCGTCGATCCGGAGACCCGCCAGATTGTTGAAGTGCTGCACTAGGGACCCGCAGTACTGGACCTTGGGAAAAACCCGCCCCGAACGTCGCGTCGGGGCGGGTTTCCTTTGCCGCGACCCGCGATGGCCTATTCGGCGGCCAGTCTATCCTGCGTCTTGGTCTCGAAATCGCTGGCGTCGTGGCGTTCATGCAGTTGCATGGCAGGCTCACCGAAAGCTCGGTTGACCATGCGGCCGCGCTTGACCGCCGGGCGGGCGTCGATGGCCTTCGCCCAACGCTGCACATGCTTGTACTCGTGCACCGACAGGAACTCGCCGGAATCATTGTACATGCGGCCGAGTGCCAGCCCGCCATACCAGGGCCACACCGCCATGTCGGCGATGGAATAGTCCTTGCCGCCGAGATATTCAGTCTCGGCCAACCGGCGGTCGAGCACGTCCATCTGACGCTTCACCTCCATCGAGAAGCGATCGATGGCATATTCGAACTTTTCCGGCGCATAGGCATAAAAGTGGCCGAAGCCGCCGCCCAGATACGGCGCCGAGCCCATCTGCCAGAACAGCCAGGACAGCACCTCGGCGCGGGCCGGCTGTTCGGTCGGAAGGAATTCGCCGAACTTTTCGGCGAGATAGACCAGGATCGAGCCGGATTCGAAGATGCGCACCGGTGTGGTGCCACTGTGGTCCATCAGGGCCGGAATCTTGGAGTTTGGATTGACCTCGACGAAGCCGCTGCCGAACTGGTCGCCATCGTTGATCCGGATCAGCCAGGCATCGTATTCGGCACCCTTGTGGCCGCGCGCCAGAAGCTCTTCCAGCATGACGGTGACCTTGACGCCGTTCGGCGTCGCCAGCGAATAGAGCTGCAACGGATGCTTGCCGACAGGCAGTTCCTTGTCATGCGTCGGCCCGGCGATCGGCCGGTTGATGCTGGCAAAGGCTCCGCCGCTCGGCTTGTTCCAGGTCCATACTTTCGGCGGTGTGTAGTCGGTCATTTCGTGGCCTCGTGTCGGGGAAGGATGGCAGGTCGCCATAAACTAGGGCTGCGGATGTGTAAGTTCAACTTGCGTTGAACTATTATCGATGCCCGCAGTGCCAACATCGGCAATTGGGCTCTTCCTTACCCTTGCGCCTTCTCCTGCGTGGCATACGTATAGAAGATGTCGCCAAAGCCCACCCAGGACAAAAGCATGACCATCAATCCTAATCCGCGCTCGGTCGTTGCCGTGCGGGCCACTGTTCCCGAAGATGCCTTTACGGCCGGGGCGCTCGGCACGCTCAGGGAAGGCAGCGGCGTCGTCATTCGCAATGACGGGCTGGTGCTGACCATCGGCTATCTCATCACCGAAGCGGAAGAGGTCTGGCTGACCAGCCATGACGGCCGCGTCATCCCCGCGCACGCGCTGGCCTATGACCAGGAATCGGGCTTCGGCCTGGTGCAGGCGCTGGCGCCGCTCGGCCTGCCGGCGGTGGCGCTGGGCGATGCCGGCAAGGCCAGGATCGGCGACGCCGTGGTGCTGGCCGACGGCATCGGCCAGTCGGTGCAGGCCAGGATCGTCACCAAGCAGGAATTCGCTGGCTATTGGGAGTATCTGCTCGACGAGGCGATCTTCATTGCGCCGGCGCACCCGTCCTGGGGCGGTGCCGGGCTGTTCGGCGCCGATGGCTCGCTGCTCGGCATCGGTTCGCTGCGCCTGCAGATGAGCCGCAATGGCGAGGTCGCCGATATCAACATGGTGGTGCCGATCGATCTGTTGCCGCCCATACTCGACGATCTCCTGACGCGCGGCCAGGTGGCCAAGCCGCCGCGTCCATGGCTCGGCGCCCTGTCGGCCGAAAGCGATGGCAGAGTGGTGGTGATGAGCGTGACCGAAGGCGGTCCGGCGGCCAAGGCTGGCCTGCGCCAGGGCGACATCATCTCGGACATCCGCGACGGCGCGGTCGATGGACTCGCCGATTTCTATCGCAAGCTGTGGGAGAGCGGCTCGGCCGGTGCCGAGATTCCGATGCGGGTGCTGCGCGACGGCCGCGAAACCTGGCTGCGCGTCAAGTCCGCCGACCGCGGCAGTTTTCTGAAGAAGCCGCAGCTGCAATAGCGCGTCAGCCACACGATGCATCCAAGACTGCTCAAAACCTTCCTTGCGGTGGCGCGGAGCCGCAACATCACACGCGCCGCAGAAGTGGTCCACCTCGCGCAATCGAGCGTCAGCGACCAGATCCTGGCGCTCGAGGCCGAGCTTGGCGCTGCCCTGTTCACGCGCGCGAAGTCCGGTCTCGAGCTGACGCCGGCAGGCCTAGCGCTGAAGCCGATCGCCGAGGATTTGTTGCGGCTCGACGGCGAGGCGCGCGCGGCCGTGCAGGCAGCGGCAGGTTCGACAAGCGGGCACCTGACCATCGGCGCGCTGGAGACGATCGCGTCGGCCAGGCTGGCGCCTTGGCTGCCCGGGTTCCAGGCCGGCCATTCCGACATCACCGTGCGGATGAAGGTGGCGGGCAGCGGCGCGCTGCTGCGCCAATTGGAGGATGGCGACATCGATGTCGCGTTCTGCTTCGACCGCCGTGATTTCGCGAAGGGCGCGTCGGATAAACACTTCGCCAGGCGCACGATAGCAGCCGAACCGCTGGTGCTGGTCGCGGCTCCGGGGCAGGGCAGCACCGGGCATGACCTGGCTGCCCTTGGCACGCTCTCCTTCGTGGCAACGGAGCCCGGATGTATCTACCGACACATGTTCGACACGGCCTTTGCCGAGG
>NZ_RZQA01000194.1:0-8325 GCF_004022915.1 Mesorhizobium sp. M7A.F.Ca.US.006.04.2.1 | reverse complement strand
GTCGAGAACCGCTTGACGATGTCGGCCGCCGGCATGACGTCGTCGAGCGCCACCTTCTTGCGGCCGGTTTCCCCGGCCAGCTTGAGCTTGAACAGGCCGCGAATGGTCTGGGCGCGGGCCGTCTCGCTGTCGATCTGGGCGGAATAGTCCTTGAAGGTTTCCCACGATCCCTGGCGCACGGCGTGCTGCAAGGTGGCGACAGCATCTGGCGACCAGATATGCGCCTCGCCGCGCATGCGGAACATGTATTCGCCGCCGACCTCGAGGCTGTTGCGCAGCACGGGGTCGTTGCCGAAACCGTCATTGTGGCGGCTGAGCGTCTCGGCCGCGATCTCGTCCAGGCCGACGCCTTCGATCAGCGTCGCGGTGCCGGTGAAGTATTGCTGCACGAAATCGGTCTTCAGGCCGATGGCGTCGAAAATCTGCGCGCCGCAATAGGACTGGTAGGTCGAGATGCCCATCTTGGACATCACCTTGAGGATGCCCTTGCCGATCGACTTGATGTAGCGCGAGACGACTTCGTAGGCGTCCACTTCCTTCGGCAGTTCGCCGCGCTTGTGCATGTCGAGCAGCGTGTCGAAGGCGAGGTAGGGATTGATCGCCTCGGCGCCATAGCCGGCGAGGCAGCAGAAATGATGCACTTCGCGCGGCTCGCCGGATTCGACGACGAGGCCGACCGAGGTGCGCAGCCCCTTGCGGATCAGGTGATGATGGACCGCCGCCGTCGCCAGCAGCGCCGGGATGGCGATGCGGTCGGGCCCGACCTGGCGGTCGGACAGGATGATGATGTTGTAGCCGCCGGCAACCGCCGCCTCCGCCCGCTCGCACAACCGATCGATGGCGCCCTGCATGCCCGCGGCGCCTTCGGCGGAGCCATAGGTGATGTCGATCGTCTTGGTGTCGAAACGGTCCTCGGTGTGGCCGATGGAGCGGATCTTTTCGAGATCGCCATTGGTCAGGATCGGCTGGCGAACTTCGAGCCGCTTGCGGCGCGAATTGCCGACAAGATCGAAGATGTTGGGCCGCGGCCCGATGAAGGACACCAGGCTCATCACCAGCTCCTCGCGGATCGGATCGATCGGCGGGTTGGTGACCTGGGCGAAGTTCTGCTTGAAATAGGTGTAGAGCAGCTTCGACTTGTCCGACATCGCCGAGATCGGCGTGTCGGTGCCCATCGAGCCCACCGCTTCCTGGCCTGTCGTCGCCATCGGCGACATCAACAGCTTGGTGTCCTCCTGGCTGTAGCCGAATGCCTGCTGGCGATCGAGCAGGCTGACATCCTTGCGCAACGCGCGCGGTTCGACCGGCTTCAGATCTTCGAGGATCAGCTGCGTGTTGGCGAGCCAGGTCTTGTAGGGATGCTTGGTCGCGATCTCCGACTTGAGCTCCTCGTCGGAGACGATGCGCCCCTTCTCCAGGTCGATCAGAAGCATGCGGCCGGGCTGCAGCCGCCACTTCTTGACGATCTTCTCCTCCGGCACCGGCAGCACGCCGGCTTCCGAGGCCATGATGACGCGGTCATCGTCGGTGACGATGTAGCGCGCCGGGCGCAAGCCATTGCGGTCGAGCGTGGCGCCGATCTGGCGGCCATCGGTGAAGACCACCGCCGCCGGTCCGTCCCACGGCTCCATCAGTGCCGCATGGTATTCGTAGAAGGCCTTGCGATCGGCATCCATGAGCTTGTTGCCGGCCCAGGCTTCCGGGATCAGCATCATCATGGCATGGCTGAGCCTGTACCCGCCCTGGAACAGGAACTCGAGCGCATTGTCGAAGCAGGCGGTGTCGGATTGGCCGTCATAGGAGATCGGCCACAGCTTCGAGATGTTGTTGCCGAACAGTTCGGAATCGACCGACGCCTGGCGCGCAGCCATCCAGTTGTTGTTGCCGCGCACGGTGTTGATCTCGCCATTGTGGGCGACCATGCGGTAGGGATGCGCCAGCTTCCATGACGGGAACGTGTTGGTCGAGAAGCGCTGGTGGACGAGGATCAGCGCGGTTTCGAAGCGCGGGTCCTTGAGGTCCTTGTAGTAGGCCCCGACCTGATAAGCCAGGAACATGCCCTTGTAGACGATGGTGCGCGCCGACAGCGACACGCAATAGGCGCCGATGTCCTTGTTGTCGTTCTCGGCATAGATGCGGCCCGAGATGACCTTGCGCAGCAGATAGAGCCTGGCCTCGTATTCCTCGTCATCGGTAATGTCTGGCGTGCGGCCGATGAAGATCTGCCGATGGAACGGCTCGGATGCCACGATGTCGGGCGCCTTCGACAGCGACGAATTGTCGACGGGCACGTCACGGAAACCGATGAGCGGAAGTCCCTCGGATTGCGCCGATTCGGCAATGATGTCCTCGATATGGGCGCGAAGGGCCGCGTCCTGCGGCATGAACCAGTGTCCGACGCCGTACTGGCCCGCCGGCGGCAGCTCGATGCCCTGGGCTGCCATCTCGTCACGGAAGAACTGGTCGGGAAGCTGCACCAGCACGCCGGCGCCATCGCCGACCAGCGGATCGGCGCCGACGGCGCCGCGATGCGTCAGGTTTTCGAGCACAGCAAGCCCGTCCTCGACGATCTGATGCGACTTCACGCCCTTCATGTTGACGATGAAACCGACGCCGCAGGCGTCATGCTCGTTGCGTGGATCGTAGAGGCCCTGGGCGGAAAATCCGTTGGCGCTTCGGCCAATATTGGATCGCAAGGTGGTTTTGACGGTTGCCGCTTTCGTCTGCGCGGCCTGGCCGTTCGTCGCAGAGTGCGTCATGTCCGTCATCTCCTGTCCTCCTTCCCAGCCATTCAGGCGCTGGTTTGCCTCGGCAAGCGCTTGGCTCACCCTGATCCTTGTGGCACGTCTTGCGAAATCCTGTCGAACCAGGCGGCTTTCCGCATGGATCGCATCTGGTAATCGTACAGGCCAGAGTCTGGCTGTCCACCTGTCGCTCGCGGCAACAGCCGGAGAGGCCCAAATGATACGCCAATCCAGCTCGTTTTGTGCGACAAAATAAGACAGCACTACTGTCCTAAATTTTTATGGCAGAAATCCCGGACCCACACAAGACCGATTTGCAAAAAACTTGGGGCATTCGCGACAGAAAATGTCGTGAAGCTGAGGAAAAACGTAAGCTTCAGTCGTCGGCCTGGGCTTTGCCCGTTGGCTGGCTTTACTGTTTTTCCGGCGCCTGGCCCTTGCGATCAGCACGCGAAACCGGTCAACTTCAATCTGATTTCCCCAACCCCCCGTTCTCCCAAGACATAGGCAGATGCATGTTCTTCGCTTCCGACAATTGGGCAGGCGCCCACCCCAACATTGCCGCCGGCCTGTCGGCCAATGCCGGCGGCTTTTCGACCGCCTACGGCGACGGAGCGCTCGACCAGGCAGTCTACCAGCGCTTCAGCGAGATTTTCGAACGCGAGGTCGCGGTGTTCTTCGTCGCCACCGGCACGGCCGCCAACTCGCTGGCGCTGACCGCTTACAACAAGCCGGGCGGCATTTCCTTTGCTCATCGCGAATCGCATGTCATCGAGGACGAATGCGGCGCGCCGGTGTATTTTTCCGGCGGCTCACGCCTGCATGAGATCGATGGCGCGCTGGGCAAGATCGATCCGCACAATCTGGAAAGGACCATCGGCCGTTTCGCACCGGAAATCGTCCATTGGGGACGGCCGATGGCCGTTTCGATCACCCAGTCGACCGAGGTCGGCACTATCTACGGCCTGGATGAGATCGAGACGATCGCGGCGATCGCCAAACGATATTCGGTGCCCTTGCACATGGACGGCGCCCGCTTTGCCAATGCGCTGGTCGCGCTCGACACGTCGCCAGCCGAAATGACCTGGAAACGCGGCGTCGACATCCTGTCCTTCGGCGGCACCAAGAATGGCTGCTGGTGCGCCGAAGCGATCGTGCTGTTCGATCTTGATCGTGCCAGGGAATTGGCGTTCCTGCGCAAGCGCGCCGCCCAGCTGTTTTCGAAATCGCGCTTCGTCGCGGCGCAGTTCGAGGCCTATTTCAAAGACGGATTGTGGCTGGACACCGCCCGCCACGCCAACGCCATGGCCGCACGCCTTGCCGCTGCGATCGAGGATTCGGCCACGGCAAAGCTGGCATGGCTGCCGCAGGCAAACGAGGTTTTCGCAGTGATCAAGAAAGCCGAAGCTGAAAAGCTGCAGGCAGCGGGTGCGGCGTTCTATGATTGGCACAAGCCGCACGGCTTTGACGGCCACATCAGCGAGGACGAGTTGCTGTATCGCTTCGTCACCAGCTTCGCGACGACGGCCGATGAGGTCGACCGTTTTGGCCAGCTGATCGCCTGATACCGAAATCCCCGATAACAAAAAAGCGGCGCCTTTCGGCGCCGCTTCCGTCTCGGGAGGAGACTTGTACTTTAGGCAGCGGTCTTGGCCTCGATCTGCTTGGCCTTGGCCGAAGATGCCGTAATCGCGATCTTGCGCGGCTTCAGCTCCTCGGGGATGTTGCGCTTGAGGTCGACGAACAGCAGGCCGTTCTTCAGCGAAGCACCGACAACTTCGACGTGGTCGGCAAGCTGGAAGCGGCGTTCGAAGGCTCTCGAGGCAATGCCGCGATAGAGCAGTTCAGAGCCTTCGCCGGTGCCCTCGTCCTTGCGCTCACCCTTCACGGTCAGCACGTTGCGATGGGCTTCGATCGAGATTTCCTCGTCAGAGAAGCCGGCAACCGCCATCGAGATCCGGTAGGAATCCTCACCGGTGCGCTCGATGTTGTAGGGCGGGTAGGTCTGCGCGCCATCCGGCTGCGCAAGCGAATCGAGCATCGTGAACAGACGATCGAAGCCGACGGTCGAGCGATAAAGCGGGGAAAAATCAACGTGACGCATGAGGTGTTCTCCTGTTGAGCAACATGGTTTGCGTATGGCCGGTGCGAAACCCTTGAGCGGCGTTTCGGGTGGGCCAGCGGCCCCGACATTGGCGACCGCACGAGACATTTGGGGAGCGCTGGAAAGCATTTCAAGATTTCACCTGGCGGCAAAAGCCACGGCGGCCGGGCCCTTGATGAACGGCAGATGAACCGGCACTTCGGCGCGCGTTCAGGCAGCCGGCGCTAAAGTCCATTCCAGGATCAAGGACTGGCGGCGCCGATTGCACAACAGGCACCGCAACGAGGCCGACCGGGTGTAACGTCCCTTCCTCCCGGATCGACAGAGGCCGGAAGCACGCTTTCAAGCGGCTTCCGGCCTTCCCTGTTGCAGCCCAGTCAGTCACCGGGAATTCCTTGGCTTTTGGCGCATGGGCGTCTATCACCTTAGCGGAGCCGGCCAGCGCAGGCGGGCATGCGAGACGCCGAGCACGAAGCGCCGAATGACGGATCTTTTCACCGAAAACTCCCTTTTTCACGAAATCGAGGGCAATCCGCGGCCGGAAAACGCCGCCGGCGGCTTCTTCACCACGCGTGACCGCAAGAATATCCGCTACGGCCTGTTCGGCGCGGTCGCTCGCCCGATGAAGGGCACCGTGGTCCTGCTCACCGGCCGCAACGAGTGCATCGAGAAATATTTCGAAACCATCCGCAACCTTGCCGATCGTGGCTTTGGCGTCGCCACGCTCGACTGGCGAGGCCAGGGCGATTCAGACCGGCTGATCCGCGATCGCCAGCGCGGCTACGTCAGCAGCTTCCGCGACTACACCGCCGACCTCGAACAGTTCTTCGAGGAGATCGTGCTGCCCGATTGCCGCGGACCCTACTACATCCTGGCCCATTCGGCAGGCGCATTGATCACCCTGCTGGCCGCGCCGTCGATGGTGAACCGCGTCCGGCGCATGGTGCTGATCGCGCCCTTCCTGACGCTGCCCGACCTGCCGGTCTCGATCTCGACGGTTCGCCGCGTCTGTTCCCTGTTCTGCGCTCTCGGCCTCGGCCGGCTCTATGCCGCCTGGGGTCCGCGGCCGAGGGTAACGGCCCCTTTCGAGACCAACAAGCTGACATCGGACCCGGAACGCTATCGGCGCAACACACGGATCTATGAAGAATACCCGCAACTGGCGCTTGGCGGGCCGACGATCCGTTGGCTGCGGGCAGCCGCGAAAGCTTCGGAAGCCGTCAACGACCCCGACTTCATGGCCCGGATCCAGGTCCCGCTGCTGATCATCGCCGCCGGCGCCGACCAGGTCGTCTCGACCAGGGCTGTCGAAGCCTACGCCAGGCGTCTGCGGCTCGGTTCATTGCTGATGATCGACGGCTCCCGCCACGAAATCCTGCAGGAAGCCGACATCTACCGCGAGCAATTGCTCGCCGCCTTCGACGCCTTCATTCCCGGCAGCGACGACCCCACGGCCTGACGGCCGCCGGTCGCTGGTCAGCCGCGCAAGGCAGCCATGGCAGCTGCGTGGAGTTCCGGCGTTGCAGCCGCCAGGACATCGCCGCCCTTTTCCGCAGGCCCGCCATCGAATGTGGTGACCACACCGCCTGCCTTCTCGATGATCGGGATCAGCGCCACGATGTCGTATGGCTTCAAACCGGGATCGGCGACGATATCGACGCTTCCCGAAGCGATCATGGCGAAGGCATAGCAATCGGCGCCATAGCGGGCGAGTTGGATCTGTCTTTCGAATGCATCGTAACGGTTGCGCGCTTCGCCTTTGAATAGCGCCGGCGTGGTGGTGAACAGCGTCGCCTGGTCCAACTTCGTCGTCTTGCGGGTCGTCAGTTTTCGCGGCCCGCCCGGCCCCTCATAGTGCGAACCTGAGGCGTTGGCGTAGAACAGCTCGCCGGTGAAGGGTTGCGCCATCATGCCGGCAACGGCGTCACCGTCGACCGTCAGCCCGACCAGCGTGCCCCACACCGGCAGGCCGGAAATAAAGGCGCGCGTGCCGTCGATCGGGTCGATCACCCAGACATGCCGGCTCGAAATGTTCTCGCTGCCATGCTCCTCGCCAAGAATGCCATGGTCGGGATACTCGGCAGAGATCAACGCCCGGATAGCGCGCTCGGCCTCGCGATCGGCCTCGGTGACCGGATCGAAACTGCCCTGTTCCTTGTTGGCGACCGCGCCTTGGGCACGAAAGCGCGGCAAGGTCTCCGCCGCCGCCACCTGCGCGATGCGGCGCATGAAATCGACACTGATGTCCAACTGATTCTCCCGCACTGCAGCATGTCCGAGCCGTGCTCTGCCGCCAATTTCGTACCAAAACAAGTGTGTTCGACGACTTCTCCGCGACGGCATCTGTTGCCCGGATGTCACATAAGCGTCGTCGAAACGCAATTTCCACATCAGAGTGAATTAAAAAAGCCTGAAGGTCGCTTGACATTTGTGCAACGCACAATACCCTTGACCTCGGACAGGGTTTCCTGTCCATGCCCTCCTTGGGCGTTTCCTCCCTAGACTTCGACCGTATCGTGCAAACGATGCGGTCTTTTTTTACGCCGCGATTTCACTCCGCGGCCAGCGGCAGGTCGATGAAATGATGGTCGGGCATCGACATCAGGTCGGCTGAGAACCGCGTCAGATCGTCGGCCAGCGCATCGAAGCCGGCGGCCTTCTCGAATGTCCGTTCGTTCATGTAGAGCCCGCGATTGACCTCGATCTGCAGCGCATGCAGATGGCGCGCCGGGCGGCCGTAATGCTCGGTGATGAAGCCGCCGGCATAGGGTTTGTTGTGGGCAACCGAATAGCCCATGGCGCTGAGCAGGCCGATCGCGGTCTCGGTCAGGGCGGCGGTTGCCGAGATGCCGAAACGGTCGCCGATGATGAAGTCGGGCCGCAGCCCGCTGTCGCCGACACGGATGCTCGCCGGCATCGAATGACAGTCGATCAGCACGGCAAAACCGAACCGCGCATGGGTCCGGGTCAAAAGCCGCTTCAGCGTCTCGTGATAGGGCTTGTAGACGGTTTCGATCCGGGCAACGGCTTCCGACAGCGGCAGGCGGCCGGAATAGATGTCGAGCCCCTCGCCGACCAGCTTCGGCACCGTGCCAAGCCCACCCGCCACCCGCGCCGAGCGGATGTTGCAGAAGGACGGCACTGGCTCGGCGAACATGCGAGGATCGAGCTCCCACGGCTCGCGATTGACGTCGAGATAGGCCCTCGGAAAATTCGCCGCCAGCAGCGGCGCGCCGAGCGCCACGGCACCGCCGAACAGCTCATCGACGTAACAGTCTTCCGACCGGCGGATGGCGTTGCGGTCCAGCCTTGCCATGGCCAGGAACCGTTCGGGATAGTAGCGGCCGCTATGCGGCGAATTGAAGAGGAAGGGGACGCGCTGCTCGGCGCCCGACCGGATTTCGAAGGGTGGAAAGACCGAAAAATCCTCGGCTGCCGTCTTCAATTTGAACGAACCCGAAAACACCAGTGCATCAT
>NZ_RZQA01000193.1:0-8337 GCF_004022915.1 Mesorhizobium sp. M7A.F.Ca.US.006.04.2.1 | reverse complement strand
GCGCGCCATATTTGGAAGAGTTGGTGCCGAGTTCATGGAACGCCATGCCGAGATTTTGCACGGCATTCGGCTGCAGGGTCAAAAGCGGTCCGGAAAGCGATACCCGCGCCTCGTGGCCGAACGGCTTGAGCTGCTCCTGGGCAAGGTCGAAGAGGCTGGCGCCGGCCCATTCCGAGTTCACCAGCAGATCGTGCGACCGCGACAGCGCCATGATGCGGGAACGGATCATCTCCTCGAACTCGCGCGGATCGGTCGAGCGTTTGCTGGTCTCCCGGATCATCGAGAGTATCACCGCGAACTGGTTCTTGACGCGATGGTTCACCTCGCGGAGCAAAAGCCTGATCCGACGCTCGCTCTCCTTGCTGGCGGTGATGTCGCGGGCGATCTTCGATGCGCCGATGATCTCGCCGGACGCATTCCTGATCGGCGAAATGGTCAGCGACACGGCGATGAGGCCGCCATCCTTGCGCCGGCGGATAGTCTCATAGCTGGCCAGGAGTTCGCCCTTGCGAACCCGGCTGATGATGTCGGTCTCTTCATCCTTGAGATGATCGGGGATGAGCATGAGCACGGAGCGGCCGACGGCCTCTTCGGCGGTGTAGCCGAACATGCGTTGCGCCGCCGCGTTCCAACTGGTGATGATGCTGTTCAGGTCCTTGCTGACGATGGCGTCGAAGGACGAATCGACAATCGCCGCCAGCCGAGCGTGGGCAGTGATTTCGAGCAGGCTATCGACGCTTGCCAATTCTGTCATTGCCCCGTCGTGGCCCCACCTTGCCGCCTCCCGCCAGCGTCCGGGCATGCGTGAGGATTTCCCTCGTGCCAGAAATGCCTGACCGGGCATTTTGGTTGCAGTCGGTGCGCAACATTCCGCATTTGCGGTCGCGGACACGCATGTCACGATAATGCCCGGCCCTCCATCTCGGCAATGCCTCTGCGGCCGTAGATGCCGATCCAGTCGAGCTGCTGTAAGCTCGGTGACCGCTTCGCCCTGTCCGTCTTATCGGCCTGCTTTTTCGGAGCCAGCGTCGTTGGGCGGCGCAACGGGCACTGCATCGGCGTCGGGATTCCTTTGCGGACAGTCCTCGTAGCTGTGGTCGCGTCCGCCGCAGAAGGAACAGCACATGGCCTCGCGATCCCCGCTTCCGGGCCGCCATTGCGGAGTTTTGTAGGGCTTCCTGCCATCCATCCCCAGCAATGCACGACGGACCATTTGGTTGCGCTGCCACAGACGGCGAGCCGGCGGTTGCGGAACCACCCGGCGGGATGCGAGTTTCGGCCGATATGTCCATTCGAGGAACAGCCATGCCAATGCGCCGAATTGCCTTGACGGCAGCGATCCTGCTGGCCGCGACCGGCCTCGCCGAAGCCAGGCCCGACACCCGCACGATGAGTTGCGACCAGCTCCGGCAACTGCTCCAAAGCCGCCATGCCGTGGTGCTGACCACAGGCCCCAACACCTATGACCGCTATGTCAGGCAGTTCGGCAACGAATGCGACTGGCCGGAGGTGCCGATGTCGGCCTATGTCCCGACCCGTGACGGCAGCTGCCCGGTCTACCGCTGCGAGGAACCTGTCACCAACTTTCCGGACTGACACCGCGCTTCCAATCGGCTTTGCCGCCGCAGTGCGTTGATCCCGGCGCGCGAACCGGCTAGGGGTGGGGCGCAACGTGCATTTTCCCGCTTCGTCTAATGGTAGGACAGCGCCCTTTGAAGGCGTGAATCGAGGTTCGAGCCCTTGAGCGGGAACCAGCAACCAAGCGCTTGGCTGGTTCGAAGCCGCGCGCAGACTGGCCAGCCAGCTTCAGCACATTAGCGCGCGCTTGTATTTCACTCGAAGCAGGATCATCATCCAGGCCGTCAGTGGCTTGAAGGGGTACAGCGCATGGAACTGAGTTGCTTTGACGGGGGCGTCCTTGCGTCGACGATGTCCCTGAACGTCACGGCGGTTTTCATGATATTGGCCGCATTTGCCGCATTTCGGCTGGTTGCAATGTCAGGCGAAGGTTCTGTCGACCAACTCCAGACGGCGTAGCCGGCAGAGAACCTCCCGTGCAGGAGAACGGCATATGGCCGCGAGAAAGGTGATAGCCGTCAAGGACTGGTCTTGCGGCATGAGCGACGAGCTTGGCCGCGTCGTGCTGACCATCAACCCGACCGAGGGTGAGCCCATCCTGGTTTTGATGACAATTTTCCAGGCGGCAAGGATGGCCGGGGAATTGCGGGCGCCGAAACTCGTCTCCATACCCCGGTGATGCCACGCCCCTGGCAAGGCGGATCAAGCTCGCCGGGGCAGCCCCAACGCCCCCAGCGGGCCCTGTTGCTCCGTTACGATGAACAATGGAGCAATTAGTGTTTTACGGATCTGGGCGCCGTCAAGTTGCATCCGGCTCCTGAAACCATTTCGCGGACCCCGCGTTGACCACCGGGCCGACACAGGAGACATCTCATGACCGTCAACTGCCGCATATCGATCGACAACCGGCCGGAGGCCACGGACGCGGTTTTTCAGGCGGTTCCGCGGATCGGCGAAAGCGTTGCGCTGTCGATCGATGGAACCACGCAGGATCTGCGGGTATCGCGTGTCGTGCACGTCACCAATGGCAGCCTGGAAGGTGCCGCGATCGTCGTCGAAGTGACGACCAACATCCTCTGAATCGAGAGTTATGGTCCGCTGGGCCGGCCGGCACCGCGTTGCGGCGACCGGCAGCCTGAAAGGACTGGAGCGGCTCACGCGCGGTGACCCGCTACTCCTTGCCGCTTTCGGAAATGCCGTTGCCGCCGGCGGTTGGCAGGATGCCGAAGTCTTGCGACTTCGCCCCTTGCTCCGCCGTCAGGAAGCCGTCCGAGGCAAGCCCGCGCCGCAGCAATTCCCTGACCGCGGCCGAACGGCTCGGCATACGCTTGTCGAAGCGCCAGTTTTCCAGCGCAGCCAGCTCGTCTGACGTCAGCATGATCTGCAACCGTTCCGGGCGTTCCAGTTCAGTCATCGCGCTCCCTCGCTCAGGATCCCGATACCTCGAATGAGTATTCAACTCGCTTACCTAATAGTTAGGAAAGCGCTCCTAGCGCGTCAAGACCTCGCGATGAGTGAACTGCTTCTCATGCGCATGATGAGCCTGATGGTATTCGGCGTAAGGCGCATACTTGCATAACTATGCTAACTAGCTGATTTGTTTAGATATTATTTAATTCGTGACTTGCCAAGACGAAGCCTCTGCCGCATTGTGCAACCTGAACAGAAAACCGTTCCCTTTGGGAGGTTTCGATGCGGTATGATTACTCGGCGCGACTGCGCGATGACGTCCGTTCAGCGGTCCAGATCGCCTTCAGGAAGACCGGCATCGTCAGTATCACGGCGGTGGCGGAACATGTAAGGGTCAGGAACCTGGCCGAAAACATCGCCCTCGAGGACGTCGAATACCTTGTCTTCCAGGCAGCCCAGCTGATTGGCGCCGCAATTGAATTCGACGGGCTCACCAATTTCGACGGCGTGGCTGGCCTGTTCGTGGATGGTCTCGGTGGCGACGATGGCGGGCGGATGATCGCCCAACGCGACGGGCCTGGTCCGGCCACCCTGCAGTAAGACGGTACCGGCTGAACAGGGGGCCTTCTCAAAAGGCCGCCCTGCTGTTTCTGAACCGGGTGATGACCGGAGCCGTTCCGTCAGGCAGAGCCGGCGATTTGTGAGGCGAAGTCGCGATAGGGACGCGGAGGGCGGCCCAGAAGCGCGGTCAGGCGCTCGACGTCGCCGGCCTCGGGCAGCATGCCGTCGGTCAGGAACCGTTCGCCCATCAAGCGCATGTCGTAGGCCATCCAGGCAGGCAGGAACTGCTTGAGATTCTGCTCGAAACCTTCGGTGTTGTCGCCGCCGTAGCTGATCGGCCGGGCGAGCACGTCGGACCAGATGGCCGCGATATCCGTCCCGGTCAGTGTCTGCGGACCGACGAGGTTGATCCGCTCGAGCGCAAGCGGCTCCGCGGACCGTTCGCGGCGCAGCAGCTCGAGAGCGGCGATCTCGGCGATATCACGCACATCGACCATGGCGAGGCCTTTGGCGCCGATCGGCATTGTGTAGGTGCCGTAGCCGGTGATGACGTCTTCGATCATCAGGTCGTTCTGGATGAAATAGGCCGGGCGCAGGATCGTAGCCTGGAAGCCCATCTGCTCGATCATTCGCTCGACGCCGAACTTGCCGGCGAAATGCGGCACGTTCACATACACGTCGGCATGGATCACCGAGAGATAGACGATCCGCTCGATGCCCGCCGATCGGGCGACATTCAGCGCGACCAAAGCCTGGGTGAATTCGTCCGGCACCACGGCGTTCAAGAGGAACAGGGTGGAAACGCCGGACATGGCTTTGCGCAGTGAATCGACATCGAGAAAGTCGCCTTGCGCGACCGATACGCCCGCCGGGAAGCTGGCTTTCGACGGATCGCGGACGAGAGCACGGACGTCGGCGCCGCGCTTGACGAGGTGCTCGACGACTTGGCGGCCAACATTGCCTGTGGCGCCGGTAACGAGGATGGTCATGGAATTTCTCCTGTTGGGTTGCTTGACAGGCCCAATATGTGTGGCTCACAAACACTCAAACAGACCGAAATTTTAGACGCACCGTCTCACTGGTGGAACACCTATGGATATTCTGGCCCTCACCGATTTCAACCTCGTTGCCCGCCATGGCGGTTTCGGCAAGGCGGCACGGGCCACCGGCCGACCCAAGGCAACCCTGTCGCGGCGCGTTGGAGACTTGGAGAGCAGCCTTGACCTGCGCCTGTTTGAACGGGGTGCGCGTAACCTGAAGCTGACCGAGGAAGGACGGGCGCTTTTCGAGCGGACGGGGGCGTTGCTTGCCGAACTGGACGAGACGGCCGCGGCGATCGCCTCGGGCGGTCAAAGACCCAAGGGGAGACTGCGGATCAGCGCGCCCCTGCTTTTTTCTCAGACCGCGATGGGGAGGATCGCCGCGGGATTTGCCCTCAAATTTCCGGAGGTGAGGCTGGAGGTCACGACGGAGGACCGGGCTGTGGACATGATCGAGGAAGGCTACGACCTGGTGATCCGGGTCAACCCGGATCCCGACGAAAGCTTGGTCGGACGGGCGTTTCTCCGCGACCGGCTGGTCGTCGTGGCGAGCCCTCACCTTCCTCGCACCGGTGGACCGGCCCCTGCCGTTGCGCGCGGGAAAGGCGAACGGCAAACATGGCACGTGAAGACCGAGGGTGGCCGGTCGACGATCAAAATCGAGCCGGTCCTCGCTTTGGGAACGCTCATTATGGTGCGCGATGCGGTGCGAGCGGGGGTCGGTGCGGCACGTCTTCCCATTTCGTTGGTGGCCCACGATTTGGCTGACGGCACGTTGGTGAATTGGGGGGACATCGACGCCCCTGAGATCGCTCTTTGGACGCTCTACCCCTCCCGGCGGCTGCTCAGCCCGCGCGTGTCGGCGTTCCTGGATTTTCTGAAACAGGCCTTCCCGAACGGGACGCCGGACGAACTGGCCGCCTATATCGGCAGGTGATGCCCGGCTGCTTTCGCCGGCAAGAACTTTTATTTCTGGCGGAAGGAGTTTGCGGTGGAACAAGTTGGGGCGACGGCAATTACCTTGTCGCCCTACAAGAGGAGGACGCCGTGAAAGACTTGCGCAGTCTCCTTGCCGAACTGTCAGCCAACTGGCTCAAGCGCCGCAAGGCGCAGGCGCCCACGACCGTGAACACGGTCAAACCCCGCCCTGCCGACCAGGCGACGCGGCAACGCGCCGCCCACAAACCCAAAACACCGCCCACCCGCGACGTCGCCTCGAACATGTGAGCCCCGCGGACAATGTGGGGCCCAATGCCGCTGGGGGGTATCGGCAATCTATCACGCCAGATTGATTGGTAGCGACGAAACCTTGAGCGGCCATAAGCGTTTATTGCTTCAGCCCAATTGAGGTGGTTCCAATGCAAACGGCATGGTTCTCCAAACCTGTGGCGGTTTCGGTCGGCGTCACCGGTTCCATCCATCATCTGTCCAACACACAGCAGGCCATTGATTTGCTCACCACACATTGGCGTGACGCAGGCAGCCCGAAGCATCGGTCCGCACTGCGCGCCTGCCAGCGGGCGACGAGCGGCGATGTTGCCCCCGACGTCGCCAGGGCGGCGCTCGTCGAAGCAGCGCGCGAAGCCCACATCCTGATCGAATAGCCACATCCTTATCGAATAGCCACATCGTGATCGAATAGGCGTATCGATTGAACCTGCTGACGCTATAATCGCTGCGCCCCCTCCGGAGAACGCCTGCCATGACCCTGAAAACACGCAAGCTCGGCAGCCAGGGGCTGCAGGTCTCGGCCATCGGCCTCGGCTGCATGGGCATGAGCCAGTCCTATGGCCCGGCCGACGAGGCCGAATCCATCGCCACGCTGCACCGTGCCATCGACCTCGGCTGCACCTTCCTCGACACCGCCGAAGTCTATGGCCCTTACGACAACGAAGCCCTGCTCGGCCGGGCATTGAAGGGCAAGCGCGACCAGGTGACGATCGCCACGAAATTTGGCTTCCGCATCGAAAACGGCAAGCAGACCGGAACCGACAGCCGGCCCGAGCACATTCGAGAGGCGGTGGAAGCCTCGCTCGGCCGCCTCGGAACCGACCGTATCGACCTGCTCTACCAGCACCGCGTCGACCCGGCGGTGCCGATGGAGGATGTCGCGGGCGCCGTCGGCGAACTCGTCGCGCAAGGCAAGGTGCGCTTCTTCGGCCTGTCGGAAGCGGGTGCAGCCAACATCCGCCGGGCGCATGCCGTGCATCCGGTGTCGGCGTTGCAGAGTGAGTATTCGCTGTGGGAGCGCAATCTGGAGCCGGAGATCATCCCGCTGCTTGGCGAACTCGGCATCGGCCTGGTGCCGTTCTCGCCGCTCGGCCGAGGGTTTCTCACCGGCCAGGTCAAGCGTGCGGAAGACTATCCCGACGGCGATTATCGCCGCAACGACCCGCGCTACCAGGGCGAAAACTACGACGCCAATGTCGAGGCGGCCGCCAAGGTGAGCGACATCGCCGCTGCCCGCGGCGTCAAGCCCGGCCAGGTCGCGCTGGCCTGGCTGCTGGCGAAGGGCGACGGCTTTGGCATCGACATCGTGCCGATCCCCGGCACCAAGCGCAGAAAATACCTGGAAGAGAACGTCGCCGGCGCCGCTATCAAACTCGATGCCGCCGAGATGGCCGCGCTCAACGAAGCGCTCGCGCCGGGAAAAATCTCCGGCCCGCGCTATACCGAGCGGGGCATGGCGATGGTCGACCGGTAGGGGGCGCCTGCTCCAGCGTCCGCGACAATCTCGCCAAGCTCGTTCCGAATAGTGATGCTAACGAAAGCCCAGATGCTCCCGATAGCAGTGGGTTTCCACGGTGAACCTGCCGGCGACATCATCCGGCAGCCAAAGTGCGTCTTCGAAGCTGCGGTTCAAGCGCCATCCTTCGCGGGCATAAAATCTCTGCGCGCGGACATTTCCCGCCGTGCAGAAAAGCTCGGCCTCCGCCACGCCCTGTTCGCACAAGAGATGCTCGGCATAAGACAGCAGATCGCGGGCGGTTCCGCTTCCCCGTGCCTGCGGGCTTACATAGAGTTTCACCACCTCCGCCCCGTTTATCGAGACGAAGCCAAGCAATCCATCGGCTGCCGCCACATGGAAGGCATCGGTGGATTGCTCCAGCCACAGCGCAAAATGCGCCGGCGTTCGGTACGCCAGGATTTCGGCTGGAACCAGATGCGCATGGGCATCATGCCAGCCCTGATGCCACAGTTGCACGATCGCCGACCGGTCGGCTTCCTGGGCTGGGCGAATTTCGAGCATTTCTCACCGCCGACGGGTAGCTAATTTCGTAAGGCCGCGCGGAGGGCCGCCTGGTTCCACCGGCCTTCAGCCGATTTCGGTCAACCCGCCGCTGCCGCGGTAACCTTCTTGGACGCGGCCCGCTGTCGCCGCATGCGCCGTTTGGCGACAAGCTTGAGCGCGACCGGCGGCTCGTTTGACAGCGCGCCCAGCACCGCGTCGACCATGCCATGCGCCACGAAATCCGCGTTCATGTCACGCGCCAGTTTGCCCGCCGTCTCCTTGTCCTCGCTGTCGGCCTCCGACCAGAACACGATTCCCACCCGAAGTGCGGCCTTCGCACGCTTCAGCCGGCGGACCAGAAAGCGGGCGTGCTTGATGGAATCCCGGTTCAGGAATCCGACCACGACGGTGTCGACGGTTTCGAGCTCAAGGCGGCGAATGCCGGCGGGTTCCATATCGGCAAAGCTGGCTTTCGACACCGTCGCGCCCTGGACCTCCAGCACCTGCGCCAGCATC
>NZ_RZQA01000192.1:0-8343 GCF_004022915.1 Mesorhizobium sp. M7A.F.Ca.US.006.04.2.1 | reverse complement strand
AGCTTGCCAGCTTCGTCACGAGCGCCGGAGCCGACAGCGATGATCTCGCCTTCCTGCGGCTTTTCCTTTGCCGTGTCGGGGATGATGATCCCGCCAGCGGTCTTGGATTCGGATTCGACCCGGCGAACGACCACGCGGTCATGAAGCGGGCGGAACTTCGACTTTGCCATTTTTTCTTCCTCGATGAGAACGGTGAGAAACAGTTCCTCCATCCGGCGGCGCCGGACATGTGGTTAGCACTCACCAAAGGCGAGTGCTAACGTGGCGCTGAAATAGGCTGGCGGCGCGCCGGAGTCAAGGCGCTCGGAGCGCCTCTTGGCGCATGATGATGAACTTACCGGTGCCTGGCCGAACCGAGCACCAGAAGCGGGCACCGTTCCGCCAGCGGATAGCTTCCGCTCGGCACGACGCGCACGTCGCCGAACCAGTTGGCTGCCTCGTTGGTCAGCGTGGCCAGCGTCGCGAAGCTGTAGCTTATGTCCGAGCCTGCATAGACGTCGATCGTGTTGATCGAGGTCATGCTCCATCCTGTTCGCGCGGCAAGAGCTTCGCGGTCCGGAAACAGTCTGCCGAATGCATCGCGGATCGTTGCCACCTTGATGGTAAAATCGCGGTCGTCGGTCGTACACGCCATCGCAATCCGCCATTTGAGCGCGTGGAAATTCTCGATCCCGCCGGCCAGAACCAGAGCTTCGATGCCGCACAGATCGTCCGCCGTTTCCGGTCGTGCGAAGACGCGGATCGCTGCGCGCCTGCCAGGCTTCAGCACCCTGGCGACCTCGCCAAACAACGAACTGCGCGCCGCCTGGGAAGCGACCGCCGACAGGCATCCGTCGCCGATGACGGCGTCGATGCTTGCGCGGTCCACGGGCAGGTTAAGCCAGTTGCCGGCGATTGCCCGTCGCGAGCCGTCGTCGCCAGCCCATACGCCGGAAATCATGGCCGCCGACTGGTCGACCGCCAACATCGACTTGCCCAGAACTGCCAATTCCGGGGTAACCCCCAAGAGAAGGACATCGGCATTTCCGAGATCAAGTTCGCGATCGAATATAGCGACGGTTTCCGCTGTCGGCCGGAGCGGCGCTTCCAGAAGTTTCCAATGGCGGTGGTAATCGTCCCAATGATTTGTCATGCAATTCCATTGGCCCCCTGCACGCCTGGATTTTGGATATCACCGGGGCTTAATAGAGGTCGTTGGACAAGCCAAGACATTTCAAGGCATCTACAGACAGTCCAGGAGGTGGATAGTGGCGCGTATCGCCGTGATAACGCATGAGCATGACAGGTTCCTGGGCAGGCGCGATATTCTGCTGCGCAGGAGCAGCCCATACATGCTGTTCGACATTCTTGCGGAATTGAAAAGGCGCGGCCATTCGGTTCGGGTTCAGCAAGGCCTGTCGAAGCCGGTCAGCGCCGATATGGCGGTATTGCATGTCGATGCCACGGTGACGCCAACGGACTATGTCGACTATGCCCGGTGTTTTGCATTCTGCCTCAACATCGGCGCCGCCGACATATCCAAACGGCGGATCAGTGGTGCATTGATCGACAAAACCGACAGCTGGCAAGGTCAGGTGATCGTCAAAAGCAATCTCAACAATCGGGGAATCCCGGAGACGCTCCTCAACCGGCGATCCGAGCGCGCGGGCAAACAGCCGCCGTTTCCGCATTTGCCAATCTTGCACCCCTATGAGATCCACGGATCTCTCGGCGACGTTCCAGACGGCGTCTTTGATTGCGACGATCTCGTCGTGGAAAAGTTCATTCCGGAGAGAGAACCCGACGGTTTTGCTGTTCGTTTCTGGGTGTTTTGCGGAGAGCGAGAGCGCTGCACCCGCTACGTCTCCCCGAACGGCCTGGTCAAGGCATCGGAGACGATCCGGCGCGAGCCCGTCCCGGTGCCCGACGAACTGCGTGAGCGCCGGCGTGAACTCGGCTTCGACTATGGAAAATTCGATTTCGTCATGCATGAGGGCAGGGCCATCCTCCTCGATGCGAACAAGACTCCCGGCCGTCCGCAAAATCTCGTCAAGATGTTCGCGGCCGGCGCTTCGGATCTGACACACGGCTTCGAAGGCCTCGTCCATCGGGCGAAATAGGCGCGGCTCTAGAGGAACAGCCGCAGCTGCGTGTGAATGATAGACCGGTAATCCTCGATGGTCCGGCGGCTTTCCGCTTCGCCCTCGGCAAGCGCCAGGCGCACCACGCCGCCGGCGAGCTGGAAGATCAGCAGAACCATGCGTTCGAACTGCTCGCGCCTCTCGGGCTCCAGCAAGGCGATGACATGGTCGCAGAACATTTTGGCTTGGTGCCGCGTTTCGGCGAGGTCGAGGTTCTTGAGCGCCTTGTCGGCCTGGATGGCGTTCTGCAGATCCTGGATGGCCGGATCGCCGGCGACACGGCTGAGATAATCATCGAGCAGCCGGTCAGCGGCCACGATGACATCTTTCGCCTCGTGGATTTCGGCGATGATCGTCGTCAGCCGTGCCCGGCTGACCTCTGAAAACCGCTCATAGAGCATCGCCAGGATCGCCGATTTGTTGGGAAAGTAGTGGTAGACGGTGGCGATTGGCCCGCCCGCCAGCATGCCGACCTCCTTCATAGTGACGGCGTCGATACCCTTTTCCCCGATCAGCCGCATGGTCGTCGACAGGATCGCGTCGATGCGCTCGCGGCTGCGTTCCTGCTTGGGCTTGCGCCTCGGCTCGGTCGCCATTCTCTTCAATTCCGTCATGCACCGATCTTTCGCACGGTTTTTAGATTCCGGTTGACAAGAAATATGATCAAGTATCAGTTTCTGAAATACTGACAGGTTGTCAGCTTTTTTGCCGCGCGGCAAGGACGTTGGGGAGGCGCCTTTGGCTTCGACAGATATCGGCCACGCAGGCAGTGGCGACTGGCTGGTCGGCAATCCGACCGGCTGGCAGCTCGCCTCGGCCCTGTGGATCGGTTCGGTCGGCCTGCTCATCCTCGGCCTGCAGCCGGTGCTGCTCGGAGCTCTCTACACCGAAGGCCATGTCAGCGGCGACGAACTGGCGCTGGTCGCCACCGCCGAGATGATCGCCATTGCCATCGGTTCGGCCGTCGTGGCGATGCTGCTTTCGGCCCACAATATGCGCTGGAAAAGTGCCGTCCTTCTGCTGCTGCTGGCGCTGGCCAATGTGTGGACGGCCTATGCCGCGAGCGCCAACATGCTGATTGCGGCCCGCGCCCTTGCCGGGCTCGCCGAGGGCGGTCTGGTCGCCATCGCCACCGAACTGATCGCCCGCTCGCGGCGTGCCGAGCGCATCGGCGGCTATTTCGTCACCATGCAGACGCTGGCGCAATGCGCGCTCGCCCTGTTGCTGGCGCTCTATGTCATTCCGGCCGCAGGGTCGGAGGGTGGCTTCATCGTTCTTGCCGTCGTCTGCGTCGTGTCGCTGGCGGTCGCTTTCACCGTGCCCGGTGACTATGCCGACCTGCCCAAGGAAGAGAATCTGGCCAATGTGCTGACGGTTCCCTCAATGACCGCGCTGTTGTCGGTCTTCTGCTACTTCATGTTCTTCGGCGCGGTCTGGGCTTTCCTGGAGCCGCTAGGCGCGCAATACGGCATCGATGGCCGCACCGTCGGCCTGATCGTCTCGGCCAGCCTCGCGGTGCAGGTCCTGGGGGCGATGACGGCGACCGCGTTCGAGGCGCGCATCGATTATCGCCTTGCCATCGCGGCGATCGGCGTCGTGGCGCTTGTCAGTTCCCTGGTTCTTGCCAGCAGCCCCGGCCTGACGACGTTCTGGGTCGCTGCCCTGGCCATGGGCTTTATCCTGCTGTTCATCGTGCCCTACCAGATCCGTCTGGCGATCACCGCCGACGAGACGCGCACCGCCGTGCTGCTGGTGCCGGCAGCCCAACTGTTCGGCCTGGCGATCGGGCCGATTGCGGCGTCGCTGCTCATCGACGGCAAGGATTTCCGGCCGGTGCCGGAATTCGCCGCCGCCAGCGCGGTGGCAAGCGTGGCGCTGCTCGGTCTCTTCGTTCTTGTGTCACGTCGCCGTCGTGCGGTTGCCTGAGCGGGGAGCGCCATGTCGAACACTTGGAGCAACTGGTCGGGCTTCGTAAGTGCCGAGCCCAAGCTGATCGCCAGCCCCAGCGATGTCGGTGAACTCGGTGATCTCGTCCGGAGCGCGCCTGGCCCGGTGCGCGTCGCCGGCGCCGGTCATTCCTTCACACCGCTGGTGAAATCGCAGGGCACGATCCTGTCCCTGGAGAGACTGGAAGGGCTGGTCTCGCACGACGCGCAAAAACATCAGGCGCGGGTGCGGGCAGGGACCCGGCTCGGCCCGCTCATGCACATCCTGCAAGGCATTGGCCAGGGCCTGCCCAACATGGGCGACATCGACCGCCAGGCGATCGGCGGCGCGCTGGGCACAGCCACGCACGGCTCTGGGCCGACGCTCGGCGCCTATCACACGCAGCTGGAGACGGTGCAGATCGTCGACGGGCTTGGCAAGGTCCGCGACTTCAAGCGGGCAGGGGATCGGGACATGATCCACGCCATCGGTGTCGCGCTCGGCGCTTTCGGCGTGCTCACCGAAGTGACGCTGAACAACATCGCGACCTACCGGTTGCGCCGCCGCAAATATGTGCTGCCGATCACCGAGATGCTGCGTGATTTCGAGGCGATGATGGCCGCGCATCGCTCGGCCGAATTCTACTACATTCCGTTTTCCGGCTATGCGCAGTTCATCGCCAGCGATTTCAGCGATGCCGCACCCACCACGCGGCCGCCGGAAGAGGACGAGGCGGGTTTGAGGACACTGCGCAGGCTGCGCACTTCACTTGCCTGGCTGCCATCGCTGCGTGGCCGCCTGATCCGATCGGCGGCCGCCAAATTTCCCGCCGAGGACTACGTGCAGGACTGGCTCAACGTCTATGCCAGCGACCGGCAGACCAAGTTCAACGAGATGGAATATCATTTGCCGTTCGAGGAAGGGCCGAAGGCGCTGGCCGAGATCATCGAGCTGACCGAGAAGCGTTTTCCCGAGGTCTATTTCCCGATGGAGGTGCGCTCGGTCGCGCCGGACCAGTTCTGGCTTTCGCCATTCTACAACAGGCTGACCTGCTCCATCGCCATCCACCATGACGCCGCGAACGATCCTTTGCCGTTCATGCGGGCGGCAGAGCCGATCTTCCGCAGACATGGCGGCCGGCCGCATTGGGGCAAGATGCACAGCCTGAAAGCGGCGGAGCTGAAAAAGCTCTACCCGCGCTGGGACGATGCCATGGCGGTGCGCCGCGACATCGATCCGGAAAACCGCTTCGTGTCGCCCTACATGGCCGGCCTGTTCGGCATCGAATGATGAGCACCTATTTTTCCACCCTCTCGGATGCGCTGAAGACCGCCGGCATCTTCCGACCCTGCCTGCTGCTCGACCGCGATCGGCTGGACGGAAACATTGCCCTGGTAAAAGGGAGGCTGGATCCCGGCCTGGCCGTGCGGCTGGTCGACAAATCGCTCGCCTGCCTGCCGCTGCTTGCGCATATAGGCAAGGCGCTTCGCCATGAGCGCTTCATGACCTTCCACCCGCCGATCAGCGAGGCGGTGCTGAAGGCGTTTCCGGATGCCGATCTGCTCTACGGCAAGCCGATGCCGATCGGTGCGGCAAGGGCTGCGCTGGTGAAGGGTGATGCCGACTGGTCGCGTGTCTGCTGGCTGATCGACAGCGAGGAGAGACTGGCGGAATACGGTGCTCTCGCTGACGAACTCGGCATCGGCCTGCGCATCGCTTTCGAGATCGATGTCGGGCTGCATCGCGGCGGCTTTGCTGATCCCGCGGCCTTGTCGAAGGCGCTGAGCGCGTTGCCGGTCCGGCTGCATTGCGAAGGCGTCATGGCCTACGAGGCGCATGCGCCGCTCATTCCCGGCCTTTTCGGCGGACCGGCAAAGGCATTGGCGGAGGCGTCGGCGCAGGCTGCGGCGTTCGTCGCCTGTCTCGGTGCCGACCAGCGCCGCATCCTCAACATCGGCGGCAGCAAGACCGCGCTGCTTCATCGTGGCGGCGCGGCCAATGAAGTGTCGATGGGCTCGGCCTTCGTGCTGCCCAGCGACTTCGATACGCCAGGCCTCGACGGCTTCCAGCCGGCGGCTTTCATCGCTACGCCGATCCTGAAAGTGGTCGAGCCGATGCTGCCTGGCCCGCCGGCCGTTACCCGCCTGCTGCAGGCGCTCGGCCGGTTTCCGCGCAAGGGCTGCTATCTCTATGGCGGCAAGTGGATGGCCGAGCCGGTCTTCCCCCAAGGCATGAAGACGAACGGCCTGCTCGGCCTGTCCTCCAACCAGCAATTCATGGGCTTGCCCGCCGATGCGACCGCAAGGCCAGGCGACTACGCGTTTCTAAGGCCGACGCAGAGCGAGGCCGTGCTGCAGCAATTCGGGTCGATCGACGTGTTTTCCGGCGGAAAGGTCATCGATCGCTGGCCGGCGCTGCCGATGGCGTGATCGAGCTACGCCTTCACCGGTACCCAGATCTCCAGCCCGCCATTGCCGCTGTGGGCATCGAACTCCGGTCCATAGCGCTCGAATTCCGGTGCATCCGCGATTTCGTGACCGGAGTCGGGCAGCCAACTGTTCCAGATCGTGTTGATCGTCCGGCGGATGGATGAGATGTGCTCGCGGTGCGAGAACACCGCATATTTCTGCGCCGGCACCCGCACCCGATAGAAGTCCTTCGGCAGATCCGCAAAGCCGGACACTTCGACGCCGACGACATAGTCGAAATTGCCCGCGTCGTCGCCGTTAAGGCAGACGCCGTAGAAAACGCCTGAGATCTCGCCTGGGATGTTGCCGATATAGGGTGCAAAACGCTGCCACTGCATCGGAATCCCGGCGCTGGTTTCACAGCTGTAGCGTTCGCCGAGGCCGGCGATCAGGAACGGCCGGCTGGTCTCGAAGCGCGGTGGTTCGAGATTGGTGAGGAAGGACTGGTCCATCAGGATCGGCTCCACGAGGTCGAGGTTGTTGGTCGAGCCTTGCGCGCGTACCAGTTCCGGCGTGGTGCCGAACTGATCGCGGAAGGCACGGGTGAACGCCTCATGCGAGTTGTAGCCGGCGTCGAGCGCGACGGCGAGGATGTCGGGCGCTCCGCCGGCCAGCTTGCGCGCCGCCTCGGTCAGCCGGCGTGAGCGCATGTAACCCATCACCGAGCGGCCGGTTGCGGCGCCGAAGGCGCGCGTCACATGAAAACGCGACACGCCGCTGCTTTGCGCGACATCGTCAAGCGAGATCGCCTCCGGCAGATGGCTCTCGACGAACCACAGCGCTTTCTCGGTCGGGTTCATGGGGCTCCTTTTCGCATTGGCCGGATCATCTTGGCGTTTCCTGGCGCGGCCAGTTTGATCGAAATTGCGCATCCCGTGCAATCTGCGCCGATCCCATGGGCTTTCGCTTGACAGCGGGCCGCGTCATCTCCTAAGAATGTTATGTTATTACATAAAATATTATGTTATTACATAAAGTGAGCGTGCAATGCCTGTTTCCCTTAGCTGGCCCACCACTTCGTCCGAGAAATCCATTGCGAAGCGTTTGGTGGAAATCTACGCTGAAGTGGTGATGGTCCCCGAGCCGAAAGGCGAGGGGTGAAAAGGGAACACGGTGAGGCCTGTTCAGGTCGAGGCCGTGGCTGCCCCCGCAACTGTAAGCGGCGAGCAAAATCCGTGAATGCCACTGGCCGGCAAGGCTGGGAAGGCAGGATGGCGCAACGACCCGCGAGCCAGGAGACCTGCCATCACTGAGTTGACCGGACGGGGTGTGCCGGGAGGAAACGCGAGTCCCGGTCTTGTCGGCCGGTTCGCCAGCTTCCTTCCGTCGCCAGTTTTGGAAAGTGACGGAAAGTTGGACGGCTCCATCGATCATCGCATCACCATGCGCACGCTTTGCCGTCCCCGCAATCCGGCGGGCAGCAGCCGATGAGCGCAGTGCTTCTCGAAGCCCATGACCTCTGTGCCATGGCGAATGGGCGGAATCTGGTCCAGGCGGTCAGCTTCTCGGTGGCCGCTGGCGATCGCCTTGCCATCATCGGTCCCAACGGCGCCGGCAAGACGACGCTGCTGCGCATGCTGTCGGGCATGCTGCGGCCAAGTTCCGGCGAGGTGAAGCTTGGCGGACGCGGGCTGGACAGGATTTCGGCCGCCGAGCGGGCGTTGCATATCGCCGTTGTCGGCCAGACCGACCAGCCCGATCCGCGGCTGGCGGTGATCGATTATGTCGAGCTTGGCCGGGTCCCGCACGCCGGGCTGCGGCGCAGGCGCGAGGAACGCGATATCGCCGTCGAGGCGCTGCGCCGGACCGGCCTGCTGCCGCTGCTTGGC
>NZ_RZQA01000191.1:0-8401 GCF_004022915.1 Mesorhizobium sp. M7A.F.Ca.US.006.04.2.1 | reverse complement strand
GCCTGAAAAGGTCGCCTATGTGCCTGTGTCCAAACCGGGAGCTGTCTTTCCGCTGACCATGCCGGCGGGCGCCGAAACCATCGTTGGAAACACGCCGCAGTCGCTGACGCAGCAGGCACAGACCGCGCAGCAGACCGATGCGGTCGCCCAGCAGATTGCCGCGGCCGACGGCGACGTGGCGGCGCCGAAGCCCGCTGCCGCTCCGGCCATGAACAACCCGGTCTATGTGACGGCTGGCGAGATGCCGCAGGCCGAAGCACCAAAGAAGAAAGGCTTCCTGGCTTCGATGTTTGGCGCAACGCCAGCCTCGGCGACACCAGCCCCCCTCATCAGCAACGCCCGGACGGGCGAGCAGCCTCCGGCGCAGGCAAAAGCGACGCCAGCAGCGGCAAAGCCGATCATCACGCTTGCCTCGGCCGATTCCACGGCCAAGCCGGTACAGCTGGCTTCGCTCGGTGGCGATAGCGGTCACATCACCGGCAGCGATGCCCTGCCCGGCGTGCGCCAGACGGCCCTGTTCGAGATCAAGCGCAAGTCCGGCCTCGATGACGAAAGCGACGTCGACCTCAACGAGGATGAGGGGCCAGTGGGCGGCTCCTATCAGGTTGCGTCCGCCGCCGGCATGGCCCGGCTGGCGCCCAACGGGCTGCTCAAGCAGAACGAGAGCGTCGATGTGGCCTGCCTGAAACCGTCGCTGGTGCGCGTGCTGAAGACGATCGAAGGCCACTACGGCCGCAAGATGACGGTGACGTCAGGCTATCGCGACCCGGCCCGCAATCGGCGCGCCAACGGCGCCAAGAATTCGCTGCACATGTATTGCGCCGCCGCCGACATCCAGGTTCCCGGCGTTTCGAAATGGGAACTGGCGAGCTACATCAGAAGCATGCCCGGTCGCGGCGGTGTCGGCACATACTGCCACACAGAATCGGTTCACGTCGACGTCGGTCCCGAGCGCGACTGGAACTGGCGCTGCCGCCGGCGCAGCGGCGGTGACGGCTAGTAGCGCTATTTGACGGCCTACGCCTGTCAGCCGCCAAGGCCGTTCCGGCAATATCGTTCCAGCCTCCTGAACATTCGAGATAGGCCGAAGCGTCCCCAACTTCGTCATCCTCGGGTCTTCGCGACGGAGCGCTCCTTGCTCCGCCCGTGGATGACGAAACGATGGGTGTCGCCGCTAATCGTCAAAGCCTGCCAACCCTCGGCAAACCGTTGATTTGGCAGGCCTGGAAAAAAGTTGTCCAAGGTGGCACCTGACGGGTTGCCGGTTGCGCACAACGCCAGTATAAGCCGCTTCGTCTGAGCGCGCCCATCGTCTAGCGGTTAGGACACCGCCCTTTCACGGCGGTAACAGGGGTTCGATTCCCCTTGGGCGTACCAGAAAAATTTGCGTTTGGCGCAAACCTCCCTCCCAATGTCGGCAATTTCGCTTGGCTCTCTGCTGCTCTCTTCAACTGACGCGCAGTCTTCCGCGATCACACCATAGGCCAACGCGGCCATACGGGTCATAATCCTGCTACAAAGTGGTCGATTCCTAAGGGATGTAGCCGCTCCAAGAGCCCGCCGCAGGTCGCCCCCGTGGCGGGCTTTTTATTGCACGGTCGAGTTGGGCTTTCACGGCATTGCGACAACGGGGCGAAGCCCCGAGTGGCAAGTCCGTATTTATTTGCCTGGTTTGCGTGCGGGAGCCTACATGAGAACGGGTCGCGCGCCGCTCAAGACGACCCTCTTCAGCGCTTCAACCGGCATCCGACAGTGCAAAGTCAAAAGCCTGTTATGATCCACGGATTGGAGTCGTATCCGAGACGCGGCTCTGCCTTTGCGCCGCTGTCTTCCGATTTGGCGGTTCCGGTGAAACCGCAGTCCAGATTTGCAACGGGCTTCTTGGTCGACGGTTTCGTGGAACACAAGGCGGCAGCGTCACTGACCGCCGCCTTCTTTTCCTTGGCAACAGCGACACCGGTCGCAGCGAAAACAACAGCCGCGCACAATACAGCCACTCTCATTGGAACCCCCACATTGCACCCGACAGATGGTCGAACATGACGTAACGTAATCTTAATATTAGCACTAACGAATATATTAGCTAGCCCCGTGCCATAAAAAGCAGGCCGAGTGCCAAGCTTGCGCCACGACCGCCAAACCGGTGCCATCTGGACACCAGCCGGCATGAGTCGCATTCTGCTCGTGGGGAGAAGGGCATGGATAAACTAAACATAGGAGCTGATCAGGCCAAACGCTGGCGCGACCGCGCCCTGCGCGGCCGACGGAGGCGTCTGTCGCACAACATCGTGTCGTGGGCGCTGATCCTGATAGCTATAGCCATTCTCGGTGGGCTGATCACGCTCAAGGCGTACAAGTAAGCAGAGCCCCAGCGCGCGAGGCTATCAGGCCACAGCCTAGCCGCTGCCAAGCAGCGGCACGGTAACGGTTGTCGCGTAGTTGATCGGGAAGGAACTGAAGTAGGGGAAGTCGATGACGAAGGCATAGGCGGCGGTCAGATGCGCCATGCGGAAGCCACCGCTCACCGGGTCGATGGCGATCGTGACGTTCACGTCCTTGAACCCCAAGGCCTGCAATTTCTGCGTGGCGATCGATTGAATGTCGGCTTGGGTCAGCGTGTTCTTAAGCTGCAGCGAGCGCGCTGACGTCTCCAGCGTATAGCGAACACTGGAGACCGAGTGCATCGACCAGCCAAAGGCGAATATTCCGAACAGCAGCATGACAAGGAAGGGGGCGATCAGCGCGAACTCCAGCCCGGCCCCGCCCGATCGATCCCGCCGCAACGCGCTTACCCTAGCGGACACGGATCATCTCCTGGTGACCTATGACGGTGGGAGCGGCAAAGGCGCCGAAGGCAATTGGCGGCACCCAGGTGCCCGATGCCTGTATCTGGACATAGATCGACGGCACCTTCGGCCCACTGCACATGGTGGAAGCGTCGACCACGGTCGTCCCGCACATACGGATGTGGCTTAGCGTGACCTGGCCGTCTTCCGGCCGATTTTCCCAGCTCGCAATGGCAAGGGCCTGGGTCGCCGCATCATCGGTCGATCCGCTCATGACCAGGTTCGCGGCCGTCTTCACACCGGCGCGCATCGACAGTGAACTCGTTATGTAGGACCAGCCGTCCAGAATACCAAGCAGCACCAGGCACAGAATGGGCAGCACCATCGCGAACTCGACTGCCGCAACGCCCGAATCATCGCCGAGGATCGGCATCGACCGGCGCCCCACGGAGCTACTCGGACAGTGCCACGGACCGCGCGGCTGGAATGTTGGGCACTCCGAGGCTCGAGCAATCCTGATTGATGGTTGAATTACCGGACCATTGAATCGTATTTGCGACGACCCTGGTGCAGCCGCCATTGCCCGAGAAGTTGCCAAGATAGCTCACTTGCTGCTTGGGGAAATAGATGGCCCCGGTCAAAAGCGAGTCCGCTGTGCCGTTGAATGTGCTGGATGCACTCATGCCGGTCCTGTCGCCGTAGAACAGAACGCCTGAGTAGGTGCCCGAAGTCGCCGCGCTGAGCTTCACGGACGCATTGCCATTCATGCTGACGGTCGAGCTGCCGGACATGAAGATGGTCACCCCGGCGCCGGTGATGGCCGCGTTGGCGTTTATCTTGAGATTGCCCTGGACGACATAAACGCCGGGCGAAAGCGTGACGTTGCCCTTCAGGTTCATGCCGCTGCAATAGGTGCCTGGACCGAGCGTCGCCTTGTTGTCGTTCAGGCAGGGGGTCGCGGCCACCGGGGCCGGCAGGTCGACAAAGGGATCGCCGGCGGGCAGTGCCTGGGTGATCGGGGCCGCGCAGACGGTGGTGACGGGATTGCTGAGAGAGACACCGCCCGCCGATATCAGGCAATCGGCCTGCAGACCGGCCGCGCCCTGAAGCTTGATGGCGTCGGAGGCGATGGAATTGGACATGACCGAGCAGCCGGTGAGCTTAACGCTGGTGCTGCCGGAAAACAGCACCGCCTGCGACGCGGACGGATCGAGCGCGAGCATGCAAGCACTCGAGGCATCGGTAATAACGGCCACCGCCCTCGCCTGTTCGGGAACCTTTTCCTGTGTGAAGATCAGGGTGAACATCCGGTCGAGCTTCTGGCCGACGATCACCTCGACCGCTTTTTTCGCCGTATTCGGTCCGGACGCGGGCGGCGTATTGACGACGATCGTGCCCGAGCCCAGCCCGTTCGACGCCGCGGACTGGGTCGCAGCCGCGACGATCGTCGGCTTGTCGGAACCCGAAATCTGTTCGAGCGCTCCGGCATAGGCGGCTGCATCGGCCGTCGCCTGCAATCTCAGGCTGTTGTAGTACCAATAGGAGGTCTCGACGCCGAAGCCCGCAGCGCCGACAACGACCGGCAAGGTGAGGGCAAAAATGGTGGCGACATTTGCGCCCGTGCTCCGGCGCATGGCGTCCATTACAAGCCGAACACGGGTGAAGCTATTCAAGGCCATGGCTTAGATTAGAAAGCACGCATAAATGAACGAATGGCTAAAAAGTTCGGTGCATTTTTGAGCAGTGGTCCATTGGCTTCAAAAAAGAAGTGCTTCGCTGGCTGATCAACGCGCGAGCGCACTTCCTGGCAAGCGAGAAGGGCTAGGGCCAGCGGGAGGCGGCGAGAGAGAGCATCGATGTCCTAGAGCATCCGCCTGCGATAGGCAGCCATGGGTTCGCACCCGATCAGCGAACTTGCCGTCGAAGGCAGCAAACACCGATATATTGCTGCTCGCACTATTGGAGAATGCAGTGGGAAGCCAAAGCTGTGCAGGATTTCTTCAAGCGGAAAGAATCGGCATCGGCTCCGCAACCACCCCGGCCGACATCTCTCTTTGTACGGCCAGGAAGAACCTGCGCACTTCGTCGCCGGCTGCCGTTCTGTCCCTGCCCGATCCGACGACGAGATCGAGCAACTCCGACGCCTTGGCCCTCCAGAACGAGGTGGCGGGCTCGCCATGCAGATTGCCGAGCTTGGCGGCAACCTCTCTGACCAAGAATACCTGACGGTCGATCGGGAATGCACGGATTTTTTCTGGGGACATCTTCCGAACCATGAGACTGACGCAACGAATCAACCATTGCCAACAAGCAATGGCGTAGCCGGGAAGGTGGAAACGGAAGCTTAACGGCGCTGACGTGGGTGCGGGGACGCAACGATACGCTCGCGACATCGCCTGTGCGTCAAACGCGCTTCATTGGTTGCAGTGGGGGGCAGGCGAAACGGCGGCGGCCCTCAGGCCTGGAGCGCCCTCGCCTCACCGCCGCGCTTGCGCGGCGTCATCATGTCCCTGGCCATCAGTCCGCTGGCCCGGCAAAACGCCATGAACGCCCGGCAAGCATCCTCGGTCTTGACCACGTCTACCGTGGCCCCAAAGCAGGCGTTGAAGGCTTTCTGGTAGATCGGGCCCTGACGGCGCGCAGGCCAGTCCTGGAGAAAATCGAGCGCCTGTTCGACCCCGTAGATCTCCTCGACCGGCAGGCCGGGCGCGGGCGCTATGCGCACCGGCACCTCGAATTGCAGTCTGTCCATTTCCTGTCTCCCGAACTGGCGCCACCGCAGCAACGCCGTTCGTCGTCAAAAGTTGCTTTGACCGGCTTTTGGCCCAGAAATGTGTCGTCACTTGGGTCGCTGAACCGCCCATGCAAGGCGAATATCTCGAACTGTGCGGGTGCATCGGGCAGTTCTTCCTTGAACCTTTTGCCCTCAAGTGCCAAATCTGGGGAGATCTTCACGTCGGCTCTCCTGCAGGGCCCTACCCGCTACACGGACAAAATGGTCACCTATCTCGACGCTGCCACGGCCCCGCTCAGAAATACCGGCCAGATCCGCCTCTATGGCGAGGACGGCTTTGCCGGCATGCGCAAGGCATGCGATCTCACCGCGCGCTGCCTCGATGAGCTGGTGCCGATGGTCCAGCCCGGCGTCACCACCGAAGCAATAGACCGCTTCGTCTTCGAATTCGGCATGGACCACGGCGCGCTGCCGGCGACGCTCAACTATCGCGGCTACACGAAATCATCCTGCACCTCGATCAACCATGTCGTCTGCCATGGCATTCCCGACAACAAGCCGCTCAAGGATGGCGACATCGTCAACATCGACGTCACCTACATCCTCGACGGCTGGCACGGCGATTCTTCGCGCATGTATCCGGTCGGCACGATCAAGCGCGCCGCCGAGCGGCTGCTCGAAGTCACGCATGAATGCCTGATGCGCGGCATTGCGGCGGTCAGGCCGGGCGCCCGCACCGGCGCCATCGGCGCCGCCATCCAGACCTTTGCCGAAGGCGAGCGCTGCTCGGTGGTGCGCGACTTCTGCGGCCACGGCGTCGGCCAGTTGTTCCATGACGCGCCGAACATCCTGCATTACGGCAGCGCCAATGAAGGCGTCGAGATGCGGCCAGGCATGATCTTCACCATCGAGCCGATGATCAATCTGGGCCGGCCGCACGTGAAGGTTCTGTCGGACGGCTGGACCGCGGTGACGCGCGACCGCTCGCTGTCGGCGCAGTACGAGCACACGATCGGCGTGACCGACACAGGGTGCGAGATTTTCACGCTGTCGCCCAAAAAGCTCGATCGCCCCGGCCTGCCGGCTTAGAGCGCACCTTACCCGGCGGGAGGCCGTCTATGCCGACTGCACATCCGCGGCATTCGGCAGGTCGATGGTAACGACCAGTCCGCTGGGCTGGTTGTCCTCCAATTCGATCCTACCGCCGTGCCCCTGGACGATGTCGGCAACGATCGAGAGGCCCAGACCGAAGCCATGCTTCGACGCAATGCCGCGCGACGCATCTTCCTTGAAGAATGGTTCGAAAACACGGGCACGTGCCGTCATCGGAATACCCGGCCCGTCGTCCCCTACCGTGATGCGCGCCGCCGTGCCGGTCGCTGTCAAGGCGACAGTGACATTGCCAGCGAATTTGACCCCGTTGTCGCAAAGATTGGCGATCGCACGCGCCAATGCATTGGGCTTGCACCAGCCCAGAAGCCGGTCCGGCCCGGAATATGAGACAGGAAATCCGACATCAGAGAATTCGGCGCAGACGGTTTGCAGAACGCTGGCAATATCGGCGCGCTGCAGCTTCTCCGTCGAAACATCGTTGCGCAGGTAGGTAAGGGTCTCATCGATCAAGATTTCGATGTGCTGGACATCGGACAGGATTGCGGTTCGGATTGGGCCATCATCCATGCGCTCGGCGCGAAGCCGCAGCCGCGTCAAAGGCGTGCGCAGATCATGACTGACGCTGCGCAACATGCGCGTGCGGTTTTCGATCATCGTGCGGATACGCGTCCTCATCCTGTTCAGGGCGCGCGCCAACCCCACCATTTCAATGGAGCCGTGTTCGACGAAGAGCTGGTCGCCATTCTCGATCTCGGCCGAACCGACTGCCGCCGAGATGCGCTTCAACGGATCAGTCACGGCCCAAACCGCAAACAGCCAGATCAGCACGGGCAAGGCAACGAAAGCCATGAACCTATAGAACGAGGCACGGACGAGGCCCGATGTCAGCCAGGAATCGGGCATGCCGAAATGGGCCAGGACGTCCTGCTGGTCGAGGTCGATGACAAACGCGTATCGGCCGCCGACCCTTATCCAGCGTCCCTCAACCGTCCCCCTGTCGATACGCAAAAGCCATTCGACACTTCGCCATTGCAGATAGGATTGGGCAATGCCGGTTATCCGGTCCTTGGGCAATATCTCGAAATCAAAGCCGGCCCGCTTTGCTGTCGCCAGAATTGCGCCACGCGCCTGCGCCGGCGTTTCTTGCAACAAGGCAGCAACAACGGCCGCACGCCTGGCGTTATCTTCCGCGGCGGGAAGATCGGCGTTCTCTATGAAACTCTCGACGACCGAACCGACGAACATGATCACGATCACCGCGATGAAAATGATTGCCACAAACTGCCCACGCACGGACTGTGGCAAGAAACGGCGGATGAAATCCCTCATGCTTCCTCCACCGTCGCGGTGAAGATGTAGCCACCCAACCGAACGGTCCTCAAAAGCACCGGATCGCGCGCATCCTTTTCGATCTTCCTGCGGATTCGACTGATATGGACATCGACGCTACGCTCGATCGGCCCCGCGAGCCCGGCATGGGTTACGCCCAGAAGTTCCTCGCGCGAGAGAACCCGGCCTGCGTTGCGGCAAAACGCAAGCAACAGGTCGAATTCATGCGTCGTGGTCGTCACCCGCGCATTGTTGGGGTCATGCAATTGCCGGCGTATGGGATCAAGGCGCCAGCCGTTGAAACGAAGCACCTTCGACCAGTCCCGCTCGTCGGGATCATAGGCTGTACGGCGCAGCAGCGCCCGTATCCTGGCCGTCAGTTCACGCGCGCTGAACGGTTTCGTCACATAGTCGTCCGCGCCGATTTCCAGCCCGAAGA
>NZ_RZQA01000190.1:0-8421 GCF_004022915.1 Mesorhizobium sp. M7A.F.Ca.US.006.04.2.1 | reverse complement strand
CTGCTGTCCGTAGGAACTTCCGGCGCTGACGCCATTGCGACGATCGCAGCTGAAAAAGATTGGCGCGTGACACTGTGGGTCGCCAACCTTACCTCCAAGGCGCAATCTGTGAAACTTCCGGATGCGCCGAGCAGTGCCCGTATAGCTCTTCTTGGCGCCGAGCAGTTCGAACGGGCGGCAACCGATCCCAACTTCATGGAAAGTACCGCAAGACCGCTGGATGACCAATTCATCTCGCTTGACGCTTACGCCGTCGCGCGAGTTGATCTCGACCTACCATTTTCGACCTAGAGCCCGATGTGCGCTGAGGTTGAGAGTTGAGCCCAGCGTCATGCGCAGCCGCATCAATCGCTCTGGCCCGAAGCGGGTGACACAGATCGTCAGGCGTCACTGGCCAGGGGAGTGTCGACGCACCTTGTCCCAGGCCGCCAAGATTCGCTGCTTGCATCCGCGTGCGGCATCGTCGACCGTCGGGAATCACATAGACGCATTTTCATGCGGTCGCCCGCCTTGATCCGCCGTCGAGGAGTTCCTGAAGGTCCTCTTTTGGCACCGGTCTTGAAAGCAAAAAGCCTTGTAGCTGGTCGCAGCCGAGCTTGCGCAGATAATTGCACTGGCTCTCGGTCTCGACCCCTTCCGCTGTCGTGCTGAGGCCAGTCGCGCGAGCCAGGTCGATAATCGCCTGAACGATGGCCTCGTCACCGTTCGAGCCGCCAAAGCCCTGCACGAAGCTTCGGTCGATCTTGATCCTGTCCACTTCCAGGCTCTGCAGTCGGCCCAATGAGGAAAATCCCGTACCGAAATCGTCAAGCGCAAAGCGCACCCCGACACTGCGCAACGCTGCCATGTTCTGCTGGCATTCGGTGGGGCGCTGGGAGAGCGTGCTTTCCGTAACCTCCAGCTCGAGCCGCCGTGGATCCATTTGCGTTTCCAACAAGATGCTCGTCACTTTCATGGCAAAGCTCGGATTGTTCAGCTGCAACCCCGATACGTTCACTGCCAGGGTCTCGATCGGCCAATGCACCGCGTCAAGGCAGGCCTGGCGCAGAACCAGCTCGCCTAGAACTTCGATGAGCCCCGTTTCCTCTGCCAATGGTACGAACAAGTCAGGGGCGACCCAACCGCGCTCTGCGTGCGACCAGCGCGCGAGGGCTTCGACGCCCGTCATCCTGTTGGTGTCGGCGGTGTAAAGCGGCTGATAATGCACCCGGATGTGGCCGGGCGTTTGCAGCGCCTTGCGCAGGTCCTGTTCGAGACCCTTACGCTTTGCCAGCGTCTGGTCCATCTCGGGTTCAAACAGAGCATAGCCGCTGCGACCGCCGGCTTTGGCGTGATACAGGGCGAGGTCGGCTTTCCGCACCAACTCGACCTGGTCCACCCCGTCCCTGGGAGCAAGAGCTACGCCGACGCTCACCCCGACAAAAACCTGAACTCCGGCGACCTCGAACGGCCGGCGCGCGGACTCGATCAAGTGCTCGCACAATGTTTTGACCTCATTCTCGCCTGCGACCGCGCGCTGGATGATAATGAATTCGTCACCGCCCAGGCGCGCCACCGTGTCAACCTCCACGGTCAGCCGCCTCAGCCGGTCTGCGAACTCCCTGAGCAACTCGTCGCCGGCAGGGTGGCCAAAGCTGTCATTGACCTGCTTGAACCGGTCGAGGTCAAGATAGAGGATCGCGAGCTGCTCGCCCGTCGCGGGCAGCAGTGTCAGCGCATCAGCCAAACGACTGTTGAAATGGCCGCGACTGTGCAGCCCTGTAAGCAGGTCGTAGTGGGCCAGGTGATAGATGTGATTCTCGGTCTCAATCAGCCTCAAAGTCCGCCGGCGCAAAGCGGCCAGAGCTACAATAATTCCGCCAAGTACCAGTCCGAACACCACCACGAGTGTTGGCACCAGTTGAAAAAGGACAAACGCCCCGGGCCGATATGGCTGCCACACAAAGAAGCCGACAGTCGAACCAGAGCGACCGACAAGGGGATAGGACGCCTCTTCAGAGCTAAGCATGTTTGACCAGGAGAAGTGTGCGTCGTCGAGGAGATAGTCTTGGCGCAAGGAGGCAAGCAGACTGCCGTCCAGATAGCGAACGGCAACGTGTAGGAATTCCTGACCTGGTACTTGTGCAATGTGGCCGCTGTCGGAAACGACTGGCTTGATGCTGACAATGGCAGGATGGCCGGAGATGACGACCATGTCGGAAGCACCTATCGTGAGCACCTGCTCGGTGACGCCGTCGGTGTCCCCCTGTTTCAGCCCCGCCCTGAGGTTCTCCACGAGAGGCGCAGTGGTCGGGCGTATGGATTGGTAGCTCGCCGGATCCACCGCCAATCCATCGGCGAATGCGTAGACGGGCGCGTCCTTCGGATCGAGAATGTAGACCTCATCGTGGCCGAAATACGTGTGCATCCAGGTGCCGAGATTGGTGTCGACCCATTTGGCATCCTGGCTCCGCAGGGCGCTGACCGCGTCGTCCCAGACGGTGACGCTCTCCTGATCGTGGGCTATTCCGCTCTCCAGCTTGGATATGATCAAGGCGACCAAGCTTTTCTGCCGTGACACGGCAACACCATCGGACTGGGTCGCCGACCACAGCAAAAGGCCTGTGGTGAGGGTCGCAACAAGCAGCGTCACGACAATGATGGGCAAAGCAGTTCGCTTGAAAAAAAGGCGACGTGTTGGTTCGCCGAAATGCCGGAGCAGCGTCATGAGGCTGCTTTACGCTAAGAAAACTGCTGGACCGTTAAAGGCGCGGCATCAGGCAAGCTGCACGTTTGAAAAGGCCAGTTCGATAACCCGGCGTTGAACTGCCAAGGAACAAATTGGCCGCGCGCGCGTTCGAGAGCGGCCTTTGCGGGGACTGAACACGAATGCTACTCGCTTTGGGGAACGCGCTCTCGACGACGGTTATGGCCGGCAGAAGTGGGGGTGCGGAAATTTTCGGCGTGGTCGATCTCAGCACTAAAGCCGAGGTAAGGATCAACGCGATGAATTTGGGAATGGCAATTCAGTTCGTGGCCAATGCCTCGGTGCTCGGTTACGATGTCCGTTCGGCGATGGTCTTCTACGGCGAACCCGGAACGCCAAGCCTCAGGGCAAATGACTGCGATCGATTGTGGACGCAATTTGGTGCCGCGCTCCTTCGCCCATAACGCCGGACGCTTTTGGCTATCTTCAGCTGTCTGGAGCTAACAGCCCATGCCGCGCCACCGGACCGTCGGATCATGAGATCTGAGAGACCTGACGAGAAATTTGCTTTCGGTCACTTCACCGGCACGCAGAGCCGGTCGGGCACTTTGGGGACAAGGGTGGCGGTGGGTTTGCCGATGCAAGTGCAGTGTGCTCGAGCCAATTCGCGACTGGGCGCCGGTTGAACCGCTCGGCCTGCCTGCCTTACCGCGCGAGGCATGACCTTACCCCACGGCCAACCATTTGCGCGATTGGGCAAACGCCGTGAAGGCCTTGGCGTCCATTGGGCGGCCAAAAACATAGCCCTGCAGAATATCGCAACCAAGCTCCTTCAGGATGCGCGCGTGATCATTCGTCTCGACACCCTCGGCAATGACTTCGATGCCGAGCGATTTGCCGATCTCAATGATCGACGAGACCAGCTGACGCTGCGGGATCGACTGGGTGACGGGCGTGATCAGTTGGCGGTCGATCTTGAGCCGGCGCGGCTGCAGCTTGAGCAGGGACACGATCGAGGCATGGCCGGTGCCGAAGTCATCGATTTCGATGTCGATGCCGAGTTCCTTAATGTGCTCCAGGTTCCAGGTGACCAGGTCGTCATTCTCATCGAGGAAGATGGACTCAACCAGCTCAAACGACACCGTGCCCTTCCTGATGGCAAGCTTGCGCAAGCCATCGATCAGATCCTTGTCCTCCAACCGCTTGGCGGAGACATTGACCGAGACGTGCGGGATCTTGAGACCGCTGTTCGACCATTGGTCGAAACTCTCAAGCGCCTGTTCCAGGACAGCGCGATCGATGATTGCCACGACGTTGAGTTCTTCGGCCACTTTGAGATAGCTTTGTGGGGCCAGGATGCCGCGTTCGGGATGCTTCCAACGCGACAACGCCTCGACCCCGACGATCTCAAGTGTCCTGGCGTCGAACTGCGGCTGATAGTATGTTGTGAATTCGGCGCGCTCCAACCCGCCCAGGATTTCGTCGGCAATTTGCTTGGTCCGCACGATCTCGCTTTGCAGCTCTTCGTCAAAGAATTCGTGTCGGTTGCGACCGCTTCCTTTCGCCCGGTAAAGAGCGAGGTCGGCGTTGACGAGCAGTTGCTTGGCGTCGGTTCCGGCGGCAATTCCGATGCTCACCCCGAACCGGCACGGGTTGCCCTGAAAATCGACCGGTCGGCGCATCTGCGTGATGATGCGGTCGCCGAGCGCGGAAAGTTGCTTGTCATCACGTCCATGGCTCACCACGACGAACTCATCACCGCCGATGCGTGCAACAAAATCACCGGGACCCGTGTTGACCTTGATGACCTTGGAGGCGTGCACCAGCATGGCGTCACCGGCTGCGTGGCCGAGTGTATCGTTGATCTGCTTGAAGCGGTCGAGGTCCAGATGCAGCAGCGCTGTGCGGGTCCCCGTTACGCTTTTTTCGGCAAGCAACTCATCGAGATAGCGGCGGTTGGGCAGGCCGGTCAGCGGGTCGTGCAGCGCAACATGCTCTACATGCGCCTTTGCGACCTTGAGTTCGGCATTTTTCGATTCCGACAGTTGGCGCTCTCGAATGAGCGTCTCATTGAGCAGCACGTCGCTGGTGACGTCCCACTCGGCGCCGATCATCTTCGGCGTGCCGCCGATGTCCTGGAAGAAGGCTGCGCGCGTGCGCACGTGGCGCGTGGTACCGTCCGCTAGCAGGACTCGGTATTGCGAAGAATACGGTCCCTCCCTCTCGGCGGCCGCGTCGAACTCCTGGCGCGCCCTGTCGAAATCTTCGGGATGAATAGCCATCGCCCAGTCTTCATAACCGCGCGGTTTGCCATCGGCTGGCTTGCCGTAGATCTGGTTGACGCGGTCGTCCCATAGCAGTTCTTTTGTGGCCAGGTCGTGCTCCCACACGCCAATTCCAGAAGCTTCCAGGGCCAACTCAAGGCGGCCAGACAGACGTCTGAGCTCGGCATAGTTTTTCTGTCGTTCGCCGAACAGTCGCCCGGCCACCAGGATCGGCAGCACCACCAGCGCGCCGGCAAAGGCTATGAGCCCCCGCAACATCCACGCATTGTTCGGAATGGCCGGCCAGCCTCCCTTCGGTATAGCCGAAATCAGCCAGGAGCCCGAAGGCAGTTGCACATCGGCCGACACCGGCTTGCCGGCGAGGACATTGTCTCCCCCGAAGAATTTTTTGCCGCCACCGCCAAGCGCGTCGGTCCCCGTCAGGGCGACATCAATATCAATCCCGGGGTCATTCAAGCCGCTCGCCGCGTAAAGCTGATCGACATCGATGACAGCGGAGAGGATGCCCCAGAATCGGCTGCCGCCGCCCGCCGTCGGCACAAAGACGGGAATGCGCCCGACAAAGCCTCGCCCTCCCTGGGCCAGGTCGACGGGGCCTGCCAACACAAGAACGCCGAGGTCTCGCGCGCGAAGCGCCGCCGTCCGTTGCGCCTCGCTCTTGCGGTAATCGAGCCCGATCGCCTTCTGGTTGCCTTCCATCGGGTACATCAGCGAGATGACGAGATCGGGCGCACCGGCGATGTTGCGCAGTTGCGATCTCTGTCGGAACAGGTTGCTTGCCAAGGACGCAAATCTCTGCTGTCCCATGTACGGCTCTGTAACTATGGCCGAGACGAGGCCCTGAACAAGCTGGAGATTACCGTTTACATTGCCTTCGAGCTTGGCCCTTATGATGTTGACCTTGGCCTGGACTTCGGCGCGCGCGAGTTGATCGGACACTTTCGTGTTCTGCAAGTCCGCAAGGACCGCGCAGATCACAAGCACGGCCAACGCAATTGCCGCCGGCAAGTTGGCGGTCGAAAAAACCGCCTTTCTTGCACCATCAAAGTCAAAATCCGTTCTGCCCGACCGGCTCAATTGCGTTTCCTTGACAAAAAGCCCATCGGCCAACGTAGGATGAACTGTTTAAATTTGGACTTCCAATCTGCATAAAAGCTTCTGGTCTGTGCCACCAAGTTTCGAAAGGCTGCGCTTGGGCGCTGCGCGTAGTACCGTTGGGCCTGTGCCGGCCAGTCCTGCTGCGCCGAACAGCAGGGTCGTCCTGCTCGGGCGGAAGACGGGTAGGGAAAGCGAGACGGACAGCCTGGGAGAGGGGAGGGGCGAGATCGACATCAGGAAGATGGATTAGCCTACTACATGCTGTCATCGCTGGTTCGCACCGGGTCATCCGTCCATCTTCTGCTATGATCCCGACGCCGTGACGTTCGTCACGGCTCTTACCCACAGCCCTGACGCATCCTGGCCAGTGAGCTCTAAATTGGCCGCGCTTAACGATCCGGCTCGAACCAACTTGTCGTGCTGCCGCAAGGGTGCGTTACCCTGATCCATTCGCCGATGTCAGGCTCTTCGGCGTACGGGATGGTTACTGGTCCCCACGTCTTCGCAGCTTCAACAACATTTTCGGCCTGAACCTCGGCACGTTCCACAGCTTTGCCGTCGCGTATCAGCTCGACGGTGAAACTCTGCATAGATCGCACTCCTGTCGCGCAATCATATCCCAACCTCTACCCGAAAGGAAAAATCTGTTTTTTCGAAAGGAAATAGCTTCCCAAGGTCCTCGCGGCACAAAGCAGCTATTCGCAACAAAAGGGGCCCAGGTGGCCCAACGATGAAACGCATTTTGCTTTTCTTGTGCGGCGAAAGCATGATGGAGCGGGTGGCTAACAGCCGATAAATTTTGCCAACACATTGATTTCAAATCATAATTTTATGTTCCATAATGTATGTTATGCGACTTCTGGATGTAGCAGTTATATAGAGATGCGACACTTGAGCAATTTAGAGATGCGACAGTCCCCGACTTTCACAGCTCATGCTCTGGCCAACTCGAAGCTGGAAAGGAAGGCTGACGACTTCACACTGCCTGGCGTGAGACCGGGCGTATTGCGGAGCCGGCATGCCTTTGATCACCTTGTCGCAAAAAAGAGCTGCATCGTCTTGAAGCCATCCAGAAGATCCGCGACCGGCGGCTGAGCGTCCAGGCGGCGGAGCTTCTTCATCTCAGCCGCAGTCAGGTTCACCGGCTGTTGCAAGCCTATGACCAGGACGGCGCCGGCGGGCTGGAGTCGAAGGAGCGCGGCCGACCGAGCAATCGGCGCCATGATGAGGAGCCGCCGCCGCCGGCCGCGCCACCATACAGCGTTTCGGTCGCTTCGGTGTTGAATGCTATCCCCTGCTTGGGATGCAGCTCCAGGTCAAGAACTGCGGACTGTGACATTGACCACGGGGACCAGCGGCAACGGTTCGCCGTCTTTGCCGGTGAGTTCCGATTCGAACTTCTGGGTGCGGATGATTTCCTCGACCTGGCTGGTGAAATCGTCATGGCGCGCATCTTCGCCACGTTCTCTATCTTCACCTCGCCCTGATACGCAAAGGGCTTGGCCTCATAGAGCGGGTGCGCGTCGACCCATTCGAAGTACTCGCAACATGCCGTCCACAGCTTCTCTGGATCGATGATGATCGGGCTGCGGCCGTGTGAGCTACGGGCCTTCCAAAATTGGTTTCCTGCGGGTGCGGGCATTTGCGAAAATTTCGACGCTTTTACAAAGTTAACCAGCGGCCGGATTCGTACGGTTTTGTGACTTGCTGGATTGCCGATCACATGGTTTTTTTCCCACATCGTTGTGTGGGAGTGCGGGCGTGGGCGACGATCAGAAGGACGGTGTTCGGGTAGAACACATAGACGGCCAATGGGCGGTGCAGATCATCGAGGATGGCGTGACCACCCAACAGCTTTTCGACAACGAGGAATTTGCGAGGAGTTTCGCAGCCGGTCAAATCATCCGGCTCAACCTTAACCGGTCCGGCCAAAGCCAAAGCGGCCATGAGGTGGATGGCCCGCGAAACCATTCGTAAACCATGCCAACACGTAAATATTTTATGTCGAACCGATCGGGTTGCAGGAGGTTTTGGGCGGGTCTGCAACAAAGAGGCCCAGCCAATCCCTGCACCGCTTACCCATCTCGCCCGCCCTGTTGATCTCCTTCGGGATTGCCTGCGGAATTTGCGTCTGGGCGACATCGGATAAGCCAGTGAGCTTCTTTCAAGCCCAGGCGTCCCCGCAGCTGGAAATGCGCGGGACAGTCGGTAACCTTCAATAGATGGACGATCATCGATGCTACCGGCGGGCCGGTGCTGTCGGGGACGATCCGCTACCGGCTGCGCACGTCGTTCTCGCGCACGGGCAAGACCGCCACCTCTCGAATTGCGGCGCCACGGGGGATCGCGAAT
>NZ_RZQA01000018.1:0-19981 GCF_004022915.1 Mesorhizobium sp. M7A.F.Ca.US.006.04.2.1 | reverse complement strand
CATTTTCTCGCCGACCAGGCAGTCGGTGGCGGGCTTGTCCTGCGCCAATACCATCGGCGGATGCGTGGCTTCTTCTGCCGCCCATTGCGGCGAGGCCGGGCCGGCGAGTTCCAGCACCAGCTTGCGACGGATGGCTTCGGGAAACTGCGTCCAGTCATTGACTGGAATCATGAAGGCTCCGGGTCCGCCGATGACGCAGTCGCTGTAGTAGCGATCGAGATTGCTGACGTCGTAGGCGCCGGAAAAACCGCCTCGCGTCATCAGCGGCAGGCCGTTGATGACGATGCCTTGCTTGATCAGATCGTCGCGGGTCAGGTTGACCGGCGCGCCTTGATTGTTGGGGCCATCGCCCGAAATGTCGATGACCCGCTTCGTGCCCTGGTAGCCGCTTTCGGCGAACAGGTCATTGCCGAACTCCAGCGCTCCGGAGATCGAGGTGCGCCGCGCGCTGTTGGGCGGCTGAGCGGATAGTTGCGCAACCACCCGCTCGGCGTCGGTGCGGCTGGCGATCACCGTCCACGGCACGATGACGCGCTGCCAGTTGGTGCCGGCCCATTCGACATAGGTGACGGCGATCTTGCCATAAGCGCCATCGGCAATGGCCTGCAGCACATTGTCGTGCGTCAGTGCCGCGGCGTAGCCGTGACGCTGGATCTCGAGTTCGTCCGGAGACATCGACAGCGAGACATCGACGGCCAGCACCAGCTCGACATCGACGGGCTCGTCAGCTTGGGCCGCGGGCGTCAACCAGAGCGTCAGTGCGAACGCGGCGCAGCCTGAAAGGAAATGTCTTGCGCAGGCAAAAGCAGACATGCCGCGAAGGTAAGCGAAAACCGTCGGCTTAAAAAGAGAAAAGCCCGGCCGATGGCCAGGCTTTTGCCTTCATGCCCTTTGCGCCGGCTAGCAATCAGCTGCGCGGCTTCAAATTCTCCGGATCGTAGAGCGGCTTGTAGCCGACAGCCGCCACTTCGACCGGATATGTCTCACCGAAATACTCGATCGTGAGCTTGCGGCCTTCCTGGGCGTACGCCCACGGCAGATAGGCAAGACCGATATTCTTGCCGATGGTCGGGCCATAGGCCATCGAGGTGGTGAAGGACCGCCGGCCGAGTTCGTCGACCAGCGTCTCGCCGGTCTTCGGATCCATCACCGGCATGGTGCCGACGGGATAGCGGGCAACGCCTTTGGAATCGACATTCTCGGTCATCACCAGCGTGCACAGCATGGCCGGTTGGTGCTCGCGGGCGCGGTATTCGACGTGCTTCGCCTTGCCGCAGAAATCGTTCTCCTTGACCTTTGGACGAGCGAGATCCGCTTCGAGCAGATTGTACTCGGTCAGAAGGTCGGCGTTCTGCAGGCGCAGGCTCTTTTCCATGCGGCGCGTGTTGGCATAGGTCTCGACGCCGAAAGGCATCACGCCGGTCGAGCGCAGCGCGTCCCACACAGCGAGACCGTCCTCGTAGCGCATATGCAGTTCCCAGCCCTGCTCGCCGACATAGGAGATGCGGAAAGCGGTGACGTCCTTGCCGCCGATCCGGACCGGCTTGATCGCCGCGAATGGGAAGTTCTCAACAGAGAGCCCGTCCGGGTTTTCGACCACCTTCTGCAAGGTCGCCCGGGCGTTCGGCCCCCAGATGCCGATGGTCACATAGTTCTCGGTCACGTCGGTGATGGTGACGTCGAAACCTTTGTCCTGTGCCGTGCGGCGCATGTACTGGAAATCGCGCGGGCCAGCATCCGCGCCGTCGATCAAACGACAGCGGTCGGCCATGCGAATGACGGTAAAGTCGGCCCGCACCATGCCTTCCTCGTCGAGGAAGTGGGTGTAGATGCCCTTGCCGATGTTGTTGTCGCCGCCAATCTTGGCTGCGCACAACCATTCCAGCAGCGCGACATGGTCTGGACCTTCGATGTCGTACATGGCGAAATGCGACAGGTTGACGATGCCGCAATCCTCGCTCATGGCGAGATGTTCGGCATTGGAGACGCGCCAGAAATGGCGGTTGTCCCATTCGTTCTCACGCACCGGCACCCGGTTGCCGTATTTCTCCAGGAGATGCTCGTTGGCGGCATAGCCGTGGGCGCGCTCCCAGCCGCCGAGTTCCATGAAATAGCCGCCGAGTTCCTTCTCGCGTTCCCAGAACGGCGAGCGCCGGATATTGCGGGCCTTGGAGAACGGCTCGCGCGGATGCACCGCCGGATTGTAGACCTTCATCGCCGTCTCGGTGCAGCGGTCCCAGATGAACTGCTCCTTGGTCTGGTGCGGATAGAACCGTGCATAGTCGATGGCATGGTGATCGATTGCGGTGCGGCCGTCGGTCATCCAGTCGGCGATCAGCTTGCCCATGCCGGGACCATCCTTGACCCAGATGGCAACGGCATACCACAGACCCCGCACCTTCTGGCTTTCGCCCATCGACGGGCCGCCGTCCGCGGTTACCTGGAGAAGTCCATTGAACGAATGGCTCTCATTATAGCCGAGTTCGCCGAGGATCGGCGTCAGTTCCATGGCGCGTTCGAGCGGCGCCAGGATCTGTTCCATGTCGAGATCGCGTTGCGACGGCGAAAGCCGCGCCTGGTCCTTCTCCAGCAGGTCGCGCGGGTGGCAAAGGCGCGGATTGGTCTCTTCGTAATAACCCCATTCGATCTGCCCGCCCTCGGCGGTCTTGGGATCACCGGTGTCGCGCATATAGGCCGAGTTGCCCTGGTCGCGCAGCAGCGGCCAGCCGATCTCCTTGCCGGTGCCGGCGAACTCGTTGTAGGGGCCGAAGAAGGTCAGCGGATGGTCGATCGGCATGACCGGCAGGTCTTCGCCGACCATTTCCGCTATCAGCCGGCCCCAAATCCCGGCGCAGACGACGACATAGTCGGCCTCGATGGTGCCGCGGTCCGTTACCACGCCTGATATGCGGCCGTCCTTGACGACCAGCGACCGGGCCGATGTGTTGGCGAAGGATTTGAGCTTGCCCGACGCTTCCGCCTGGTCGACCAGCTTGCCGGCGACCGTCTGCGAACGCGGGATGACCAGACCGGCATCGGGATCCCAAAGACCACCTTGAACAATCGCTTCTTCGATGAGCGGAAATTTTTCCTTGATCTCGGCCGGCTCGATCAGGCGCGCGCGCGTGCCAAACGCCTTGGCCGAGGCGATCTTGCGCTTGATTTCTTCCATTCGGCTGTCGTCGCCGACACGCGCGACCTCGAGGCCGCCGATACGCGCGTAATGACCCATCTTCTCGTAGAAATCGATGGAGTAGAGCGTCGTCCAGCACGACAGGAAATCGTGGCTGGTGGTGTAGCAGAAGTCGGAGGCGTGCGCCGTCGAGCCGATATCGGTCGGGATACCTGATTTGTCGATGCCGACAATGTCATCCCAGCCGCGTTCGATCAGGTGATGGGCGATCGATGCGCCGACAATACCGCCCAGGCCGACGATGACGACCCTCGCCTTTTTCGGAAACTCTGCCATTGCCCGCGACTCCAAAGTGATAAAGCGGGCGGACTATAGGGCGGAGCGGCAGCACGATTGAAGCCTGTTTGCGACATTGGCAAAAAGCCGAGCGACCAGACGGCAGAATGCTTCACACCGGGCGCCTGGGGCGGTTCGCTTTCCGGTAGGCTAACTCAGGCGAAGGCCCAGATGTCCTCGGCCTGGAAACCGACCTGATAGCTACGCATCGAGATCAGCATTATTATAAAAGATCTTACTTATATACTTCGATGAAAGATAAATCTGTAAGTATATTAATTGTTGCAATCGTTATGAGATATGGCATACTAATAACTTAACGAATTAGAGCGCATGCTGGGCGGGAAAACGCGTGCTCAAAGGTCGATTTTCAATTGCGCTCCTCTTGGCTTTGGTCACCTGCGGGCACTCGCAATCCGCATCACTCGACACTGGAGACGAACGTTTTCTCTGGCTCACCTCTTCGTCGATCGATCGCGTTGCCGTGACATACTCGCAGGGAACGCTCTATGTCCCCTCAGATCTATTTCGGGAACGAAATCCGAAGGCAACCATGGATATCAAGCAAGTCGCGCTACGACTGAGCTATCCTGAACTGAAAGCTGGCCGCGGGCCAAACCCCCAGATCCGGGGGGAGGAGGATCTGCTGCCGCTTTCGGACGCACTCGGAGTGGCGGCCTCCGTTCCAGGCGGCCCACTAAAAATTCATATTCCGCAAAACCTCCTGCTTCCAATTATAAATGACCTCGATGCTGGTATTAAATTCGCCTCGTTTCGCGTAAAGGATAATGCTAAGGGGTATCTCTCTCACAATATCTACTATATTTCCGCGCCGGATCCTATGTACATTATGTGCACTGGATATTCTTCTGTATCATCGTGCATGATGAGCTTTGATAGGGCTGGATTGCGCTGGATGATCATGGCGCCTCGTAAATATCTTCGAGAGGACGTCTCTAGGTTTCACAAACGTCTTTCGGCGCTGATTGATTCATTTTCTGAAAAATAGGAGCGTATCATGCCAACTTCACAGCAGATAAACGATATTAACTCTGCATATGCGCTTACCATCTCGACGGGTGACGCGTCTCATTACTACGATGCGCTTTCCGCCGCTGGCATCTACTATGGAAGCATGGCACATGGTGTCGTGAACGCCGACTCGTTAATCGGAATTGTTGCTAACAACTATGCCAAGAACAAAATAGATGGCGATTTCGCGTCAGGACTCTTTGACCAACGTCGCGATGCGCTCATGCTGGAACTCGCTACGCGTGACTACGCTCTTCGGTCAACACAAACTGATTGGAACCTTACGGGGCGGCAAATTTCCGACTATCATGATGCAGCATACCAAACTGTTTTCCCCGAGCTCTCAGGCGCGGCGGAAGGGTGGACACCCTACTACGAGGTTCGAGCTCTCAACGACTATGATTTCTGGCTGGTCACGTCGAGTGCGGATCTGTCTCAGTATCTATCCTACTTTAGAATGAATATTCCGCTGACAGTCGGCGATGCTACGGCGAAAAACTATGCGCTCCAATGGTTCCAGGATATGGATCCATTTGTGTTTAATCTATCTCAGATGAAATTTATTATCGGGGACGATGTTCTCGCCAAAAGCTTGCTCCAGTGGGCCGCTACCCATACGGGATTCTTGGATAGCAAGCAGTCATATCTGTTCGAGCAAAAACCGTATGCCCCAGCTAACGACACCGATGCGTCTGGTTTCCTTGGCAGGTTCATTCATGGTCTCCTGATTGAGGAGGCGGTTTCAGGAACCTCAAATATCCTGCATGTCAGCACTGACTACAAGGAGATATCGTTCGACCGGAGCGATCTCCCCACAACTCCCCATGGGACTGAGTTCGATCACGTGATCAACCAGACCATCGGCACCGCAAACGAGTTGACTCTTGCAGGGTACAATTCCGAGTGGATGCAATCGGATTCCTACAAACTGTCGAACCCTTACTATTGGGGGCTCGACCCGCATAACATCGTCAATATCAACGGCGCCACCTTCATAGCCGGAAATGCGGCAACATCGGCGAACAAGGATGGAAATCTGGTTGTCCTGCAGGGTGACGTTACCAGCTTCACCTTGAACAGCACCTCTCAGTTTATTCTTGTTGGGAATGAAAAGGACAACGAGATAACCTTGGTCAATCCGGATCAGGGATTTGTCTTTTCTGGCGCTGGAAATGACCACATCATAGTCTCGGGTGTTGCAGACAACAGCTGGGGTATAATCCTGCCGGTCATGATTGATACGGGCAGCGGGAACGACACGATCGAGTTCCAGGATTCGAGTCACTTTTTTGTCGGCTATGTCATGACGCCCGATGGCGGGCATGACGTCGCTGTTGGAAATCTAGAGAAGTATTGGCCATCAGATCCCGCTTCAGACTATTCTGCTCCCTTGAATAATTTCCTATTGTCTGGATTAAGCCTCACCGATCTGGATCTAGAGAAGACATTGGTCGCGCAGCGTACAACAACGATACATGCAAGTGAGCAATGGTATGAGATAGACTATGTTACGAACTGGTGGGATGTAAAATATACCCTCAGCGGCAATGACGGAGCCACTTCAATCGAAATTGGTACATATTCATTTAGCTCCAACAAGGCCTACTACATCAGTACCGATGTGCTTTATGGAGACTACACGGTAGACTTTGGTATGTCTTCAGAATGGACAGGGTCGGCGCATGTTATTAACGGGTACTTCGGCAGATCGCAGGTTTTTAATTCATTCTCGTTGGCTTATTTGGACGAAAATGACAACGCGCACAGCGTGGCAATGAACACCGTGTTTGATATGGGATTCGACCCAGCATGGCTTGTTGCCGCTTGAAGTATGTCTTGGGTGAGTCACCTCGGTCTGGATCAGTGGCAGTAACAAGCAATATGCTTGAGCTATGCATAGGATTTTGTGCTGAAGTAGGTGGAACGAGATCTCCATGACCCGATCCCCCGAGAAGATAGGTTCTGGGGGATTTGAAAGGTCACTTGTTGCGGCGAACAAGGCGGTAATCCTCGCAACAGCGGTGATAAGCGGCGTCATAAACGTATTGGCGCTAACTGCCCCCTTGTTCATGTTGCAGGTTTATGACCGTGTGCTTGCCAGCCACAGCGTCCCAACACTGGTCGGCCTCGGGATGCTTGCGTTCGGCCTATATGCCTTTCAATGCGGCCTTGACATCATTCGTGCCCGCGTTCTTCTACGCGTCGGTGAGCGGTTCGATCACCAGCTTTCCGGGCGCGTTCACGACGCAGTCGTCCGCCTTCCACTCGAAACTCGCATGCCCAGCGACGGATTGCAGCCGCTGCGCGATCTCGACAATGTACGCAATTTTCTCTCCGGACCCGGTCCGACCGCGTTTTTCGATTTACCTTGGATGCCCTTTTATCTCGGCCTGTGTTTTCTACTTCATTTCTGGCTTGGTATGACAGCAATGGTCGGCGCGATCTTGTTGGTCTCGCTTACCGTTATTACCGATGCGTCTTCCCGCAACCCAACTCGAGAGGCACTCCGGCATAACACGGTGCGCAATGCCTTGCTGGACGCGTCCCGTCGCAATGCCGAAGCTATACGTGCGATGGGGCTTAGCAATCGCATGACCGCGCGCTGGCGCCTTGCAAATTCGGACTACCTTGCGGCAAATCGCAGGGCCAGCGATGTTGTTAGCGGCCTAGGGGGCGTTGCAAAAACACTTCGTTTGGTTCTCCAGTCCGCAATCCTGGCAGTGGGTGCATGGCTCGCTATCGAGCAGCAGGTCACACCGGGGGTGATGATTGCCAGTTCCATCATAATGGGCCGCGCACTAGCGCCCGTCGAATTGGCAATCGGAAGTTGGAAAGTGTTCCTGATGGCGAGACAGAGTTGGATCCGCCTCAGGGATTTGCTGCTGATGATGCCTGAAGAGACAACTGTCTTGGCCCTGCCCAAACCGCAATGCGAACTGCGTGCCGCAGGCATCACCGTCGTTCCCCCTGGTGAGACGAAGCCGACGGTCTTCGCAGCAAACTTCGTCATGCGCGCGGGGAGCGCGCTCGGCATTATTGGCCCTAGCGGTGCGGGGAAGTCGACGCTTGCCCGCGCTCTCGTTGGCGCCTGGACCCCGGCGAGCGGCAAAGTGCGTATTGACGACGCGTCACTCGACCAGTGGGATCAGGAGGCAATCGGTCGCCACATCGGCTACCTGCCACAGGGGGGCGAACTTTTCGATGGCACGATCGCAGAGAACATCGCCCGCTTCGAATCCGACGCGAAGCCGGAGACAATTGTATCAGCCGCGATGGCGGCTGGCGTTCATGAGCTTATCCTGCAGTTTGATAAAGGATATGAAGCCCGCATTGGAGAAGCCGGATCATCCCTTTCGGCAGGGCAACGCCAGCGGATCGGCCTTGCCAGGGCACTCTACGCCGATCCGTTCCTCGTCGTGCTCGATGAACCCAATGCGAATCTTGACGCCGATGGCGAAGCTGCTGTTGTGAAGGCAATCGCGGCCGTGAGGGAACGCAAGGGGATCGCAATAGTTATAGCGCATCGACCGAGCGCGCTAGCTGCAGTCGATTTCGTTCTCATGATGGAGGCCGGTCGGGTCAAAGCCTTCGGACCACGCGACGAAGTTCTTTCGAAAATATCAAAGGTCCCTTCTCCGAATCCTACCATGGCTGGATATCCGGGCTTTTCTGTATCGGCCAGGATGCTCGCGCCCTTCAAGATGGTCGCAGATCCGAACGAGTCAAAGCCGGAGGTCGCTGAAATCTTGATGGAGGGATCCGATGCCAAACGTTGAGGCCGAATTGGTTTCAAGATCTATCCGGCGGCACCTCTTCATTGGCGGCACTTCCTGCCTTTTCTTGGTGGGAGGCATAGGCGGGTGGGCGGCCGCAACCAATCTCTCTGGTGCAGTCGTGGCTTCCGGCACCTTTGTCGTCGATAGCTATGTCAAGAAAATCCAACATTTGACTGGAGGCGTTATCAGCGAGATTCTCATCAAGGAGGGGCAGAAGATTGCTGCCGGAGATGTACTTGTGCGCCTCGATGCAACGCAAGCGCGGGCAAACCTTGGAATCGTCACCAAGAGGCTGGACGAATTGACTGCACGGCTCGCTAGACTTGAGGCCGAGCGCGACGACGAAGACCAGATTGCGTTTCCAGGAACTTTACTTTCCCGGCTTGACAACACCGATATCGCCGCAGCCGTTCAGAGTGAGCGTCGACTGTTTGAGTTCAGGAAGGAAGACCGAGCGGGGAAGAAGTCCCAGTTGCGCGAAAGAATTAAGCAGTTCGCGCATGAGATCGATGGCCTGAAGTCTCGCGAAACAGCCTTTGATCGTGGGCTCTCTGTGCTTGATGCCGAGATCGCCTCGCTTCAAGTGCTCCGGGCAAAGGGCATTGTTTCTGTGTTGCGATTGAACGACCTGGAGCGAGAGGCGGCGACCCTCGGCGGTGATCGAGGCGAGGCGATGGCCGGCCAGGCTCAAGCAGCAGGCCGAATATCGGAAGCTAGACTGCAGATCCTGCAGATCGACTCCGACCTGAAAACTGAAGTGAGCGCCGAACTTCGTGAAGTGCAAGGTCAGATCGGAGAATATATCGAGCGAAAGATCGCGGCCGAGGATCAACTCAAGCGAATCGACATCATCGCTCCACAGGCTGGCATCGTGCACCAACTGGCATTTCACACTGTCGGCGGCGTCATTTCGCCAGGGGATGTGATTATGTCGATCGTTCCCGATAGCGGCGGGCTCGCGCTGGATGCCCAGATCGCACCGCGCGACATCGACCAGATTGAGCTTGGGCAGAAGGCAGTGCTACGCCTCTCGGCATTCAATCAGCGTACCACGCCGGAACTCAATGGGACGGTTGTCCGTATTGCAGCTGACCTGACGACTAACGAGCGCTCAGGATCTTCCTACTATCAGGTGCGCTTCGTGGTAGCGCCCGAAGAACTGGCGCGGCTAGACGGACTCATTGTTCTTCCGGGAATGCCCGTTGAGGCCTTTATCAAGACCCACGAACGGTCTGCGTTTTCATATTTCGTGAAGCCGCTTTCCGATCAGATCAGTCGTGCGTTCAGAGAGGACTAGGCCACGTCTTTGTAGCAATGGAGGGGGTCGTCTGCTCTATCTTCCTTCACACGAAGGCCCAGATGTCCTCGGCCTGGAAACCGACCTGATAGCCTGATGTCTTCAGCTTGACCACGACCTGGCCGATCTCGGCGGCCGGCAGCGCGCCGACCTCGACCTTGATCATGCCGGGACGGTAGCGCTTGAGGTCGAGTTGTTCGAAGACGATCCAGTCGGCGCCCTCGCAATCGACGAGGAAGGCGTCGATATGGGTGATGCCGTTGCGGTCGAGCAGCGTCAGCAAGGTCTCGGATGGCACCTCGATGTCCCTGAGATGCGGCGCGAACTTGTTGAAGTTGGCGTCGGCCTCGCCCCAGGCATTCTTGCCCGACATCAGATTGGTGTCGGTGACCGACGAACAGCCGATGAATTCGATGGGCAGCGTGCCGGCCTCGAGCGCGGCGGCATCGAAAGTGTGGACGGTGATCGTGCCCTTTGTCTTCGTCACCGCCACCGGCTCGATGATGAAGCGGCTGATGTCGGGGTAGTTGGCGCGCAGCCGTTTCTGATTGTAGGGGATCGGCTCGACCAGCATCGCGCGTGCACCGGGAATCCTGTGCAGCCACGGCGTCACATCGTCGAAGAGCGCGCCGTCGCAGGCGCCGACATTGACCATCTGGAACGGCCGCCCCGCCCCACCAAACCGCGCCTTCAGCGCTGCCTTGGCCAGGAATTTCGTGCCGCGCAGCGACGGCCCGCGATCGAGAACGCCACTGGGAAGACCGAGCGACAGGGCAACGCGCGCCAGGCTGGATAGCGAACTCATGACTTGTCTCCGGGAATGATTTGCATGGCAGCGCGATTCTGGCCGCGAGCCACGGCCGCCCACAACGCCATGAACGGCGTCGCCAGCAGCAGGAATGGCGGGATCAGATGCGGGAAATAGATGCGCGTGTCGTGGATCGGGAAGACGGTGAACTTCGCCAGCGCGCCGAGCACCAGTGCCGCGAACAGGATGCCGGCGCGGCGGTCGAGGCGGAAGCCGGCGCGGTCGGCAGCAAACCAGCCGGCCAGTGCCAGCACCGACACGCCGACCCAGCTGTTCAGGCTGACGGCACGCAGCAGCGAGGTGGCAAATGCCCTGAGATAGGCAACGATGGAGAATGGCGGCTCGAACCCGTCCATATTGTAATGCTGCTCGATGCTGGAGAACCACAGATGCGGCCACCAGCCGGGATGATGCGCCCAGTGCGAGATGGCGAAATAGGCAACGAAGGAAGCGGCAAAGCCGGCCAGCGCGCCCCATGCCCTCTGCCGGAACGCAACCAGCAGCACAGCAAAAACAGCAAGGAAAACAATGTTGTCCGGGCGCACCATGAAGGCGAGGAAGAGCAGGATCGCCGTCGCCACCTCGCGGCCGCGGACATAGGCATAAAGCCCGCCCAGCAACAGCGCCGATGTGAGCAGATCCGGCGTTGAGGCGCGCGCCGCATCGCCGAAATCGGCCATGATCAGCACCGCGCCGACCACCGGCGCCAAGGCCAGTGCCCCCTCGGAGCGCAGCCACATCAGGGCGATCGCGCCGAACAGCAGCACGGAGAACACTGAGACCAGGCGCATCGCCTCGACCGGCGACATCACCGCGCTCATCGTCGACAGGATCTCGGCATAGAGGAACTTGATCCGGTACATGCCGAGCAATGAATGGAAGTCGGCGGCATTCTCCGCCATGTGGCTGCGGAAGCCGCCGCCATCGTCGGTCAGCGCCTTGTAGTCACCGGCCGACACGCCCGATTTGACAGTGTTGTAGGCATAGTCATGCAGCGCCTGTGCATCGGGATAGGTGCCTTCCTCCGCTATGGCGAGATAGGGCAGCATGTCCCAATTGGCGTCGGGCATCACCCACGCGGTGAACGCTGAAAAAAGAATGTAGAGCGCGAAGGCCGCGGCGCCGATCGGTGCCGCCAGCCGCGCATAAGTCCCCACGCCCCACGCCAGACCGGCCCCGGTGAGCCGGTCGAGTGGGTTCTGTGGAGCGGGCGACTTGGTCAGCATGTCTACTCAGCGAGTTTCGGTTTAACGGACCTGGCTTTTGACGAAATCCTTCACGATCGACACGATGCCGCGCGACAGCAGACTGTCGAAAGCATCGACGAAACGATCGACATGCTCACGCTGGCAGATCAGCGGCGGCTCCAGCCGGATGACGTTGCGGTTGTACTCGGTGAAGGCGACCAGCACGTCGTAATCGCGCAGCAGCAGCGCGCCGACGAAGCCCGACAGCGAGCCCTTCAGCTTGTCGTCGAGCACGCTGACGATCGGCCGCAGCACCATCGGCAAGGTCTGCGAGAAGTCGTGGAACTCCAGGCCGACCATAAAACCCTTGCCGCGCACATCCTTGATGATCTTCGGGTACTTTTCCCTGAGCGCCTGCAGGCGCTGCAGCAAATAGTCGCCGGTGACGGCGGCATTGTCGATCAGCCCCTCGTCGTAGAGCACGTTGAGCCCCTCGATCGCGGTGACGCAGGCCTCGCCCATGCCGCCGAAGGTCGCCATGGCATGGATCATCGCCGTTTTCGGCGTGCCATAGGCCTTCATGTAGACCTCGCGCCGCGCGATCATGGCTCCCACCGCCGCCTTGCCGGCGCCGAGCGACTTGGCCAGCGCGGTCACATCGGGAATGACGCCGTAATGCTCGAAGGCGTAGAAGCGGCCCGAACGGCCGTAGCCGCACTGCACTTCGTCGGCGACCCACAGCACGCCGTACTGGTCGCACAGCGCGCGCAGCTTCTGCCAATATTCGGCCGGCGCCTGGATGATGCCGCCACCGCCCTGGATGGTCTCGAGCACGATGACCCCGACCTCCGGATCGGAGCGGAACAGGCGCTCGACCGCCTCGATGTCGGCGAACGGGATGCGGACCGTGTTTTCCGCCACCTTGAAGTCGGCGCGGTAAAGCTGGCCGTCTGTGATGCCCAGCACGCCCTTGGTCTTGCCGTGGAAGGAATTCTCGGCATAGACGATCTTCGGCCGCTTCGGACCGGCCGCGCGCTCGGCGAGCTTCACCGCCGCTTCCATCGCTTCCGAGCCGGACGAACCCAAAAATACCATGTCGAGATCGCCGGGCGAGCATTTGGCGATGTTGTGCGCAAGCGCTGCCGCATATTGCGACATGAAGGCGATGGCGATTTCCTGGCGCTTCTCCTCCTGGAATTTCTTGCGTGCTTCCAGGATGCGCGGATGGTTGTGGCCAAAGGCCAGCGAACCGAAGCCGCCGAAGAAGTCGAGGATCTTGCGGCCGTTCTGGTCGATGTAGAACATGCCTTCGGCGCGCTCGATCTTGATCTTGTGGAAGCCGAGCAGTTTCATGAAGTGCAGTTGGCCGGGGTTGAGATGCGCCTTGAACAGGTCGGTCATTGCCGCGACGTCCATCGCCTTGGCCTGCTCGACGCTGATCAGGTTGGGCTTGGCGATGGTGGCGGGCGACAGCGCCGGCGCACTGACCATGGTGCGCGCATTCGTCTGTTCGGGCTTGGCCATGACGGTCATTTCAATCTCCTGTCTGCACGCACGACCGCAATCGTGCGCAACGAAAGCTGTTTTGCGAGCCGCTATTCGGCGGGCACATGTGTGGTGGCGACCGCGAGACCGGCTTTCTTGGCGCGGTACTCGCTATAGGCGGCGATCAGCATGTCCTCGTCGCGATATTGCGGCGCCCAGCCGAGCTGACGCCCGGCCTTGGACACGTCGAGCACGCATTCCTCGTCGGCGATCAGATACTGTTCTGGGTCCATGATCGGCATGTTCATCAGGTCGAGCAGGTCCAGCGTGCGCTTGACCGCCCAACCCGGTGTCGGGATCAGGATCGATTTCGAGCCGGCATGCCTGATCAGATCGCCGAGCAGCTTCTTGACGGGCGGTGGATTGAGCGAACCCAGATTATAGGCCTCGTTTGGCACGCCGGCCTTCCAGGCCGCGCGGGCGGCCTCGGCGCAGTCGAACACCGAGATGAACTGATAAGGGTTCCTGCCCGAACCGATCATCGGCACCGGAAAATTCCAGTCGATCAGCTTGAACAGTTTTTCGAGAATGCCGAGCCGGCCGGGACCGATGATCAGACGCGGGCGAAACAGCGAGATCGACATGCCGCGCTTGCGCCACTCGGCCGCCAGCTCCTCGGTCTTCTGCTTCGACCAGCCATATTCGCCCAGCGGCGCCACCGGGTGCTCCTCGGTCATAGGCTGCGTGACCGTGTGGCCGTAGATCATGTCGGTCGTGTAGTGGACGAGTTTTGACGCACCGGCTCCGTCCATGGCCTGCATGATGTGCTCGGTGCCATGGAAATTTACAGGGAAGAAGAAGTCATGCCGCTTGGCGCGCACCTGGATCGGCGACAGCATCTTGGCCGACAAATTGTAGACCATGTCGTCGGCCTTCAGCCCAATCGCGGCGACCGAGGCCGGATCGGTGACGTCGCATTGGATAAAGCGGACGCTGCGGTAATGCGGCAGGTCGCTCTTGACGATGTCGGCGACGACAACCTCTTCACCATCGGCCACAAGCTTCGGGGCAAGATGGCGGCCGACGAAACCGTCACCGCCGAAAATCATATGTCTCATCGAAGGATCTCGTTTGCTTGGATCTTGTCGGGCGTGATGGAAGCGGCCTGGTCCTCATGCCCTTGCCCACCCAAATCCCGGCCACTTTGCGCGATCAGCACCGTGCCGACGCAGATGAAGGCGATGCCGGCGATCCGCCAGCCATTGAGGTCCTCGCGGAAGACGAAATAAGCGAAGATGGCGACGGCAACATAGGCGAGGCTGAGGAACGGATAAGCGAAGGAGAGCTCGACCTTGGACAGCACATAGAGGTGCGAGGCCATCGAGATGACGAAGGTACACAGGCCAAGGAACACCCAGGGGCTGAAGACGATCTGCAGCAGCTTGACGAGCGGATTGACGCCCTCGAACGAGATCGGTCCGAGCGACATCATGCCTTGCTTCAGCATCAGCTGCGCGGCGGCATTGGTCATGACTGTAAAGAGAATGAAGACGATGTATTTCATGAGTTCCAAGCCACCCCTTCACACTTCCTACTACAAACCCGCAAACATTTGGTGAAGTCCCAACCTTGTTTTGAGTGAATCGCGCTATCAACCATCTGTTAACCAATAATTATTCGGATTTTATCTATTCGGCAGCCTCGACCGAGCCTCGCCGCGTATCCAATCTCTTCGCGGTGCGCGCCCAGAAGTCGGACATGAAGGCGTGGTCGCGGAGCGCTTCCAGCCGCTGCCATTCGGGAAAGGACGAAGCGAAGATTTCGGCCCCCATGCGGGCGTCCTTGTACGGATTGACCGCGCCGCCGGCCTCGACCGTGATGCGGTCGAGCTCCCGCAGCAGTGTCAGCGTCGCGGCGCCCCTGTTGGGGAAATCCAGTGTCAGCGTGTAGCCGGGACGCGGAAACGACAGCAGCGCCGGCGAGCGGATGGAGCCGAAGCGTTTCAGCACCGTGAGGAACGAGCCCTGCCCGGCTTGCCTTGCAGCCGCCAGCAATGCCGGCACGGCCTCGCGCGCCGTCTGTTCCGGCACCACGCTCTGGTGCTGGAACAGCCCTTTCGGCCCATAAAGCCGGTTCCAATCGCGCACGCCGTCGAGCGGGAAGAAGAAGCCCTGGTAGCCGGCCTGGCGCGGCACCGTTGCCCGGCTCTTCCTCCACCTGTAGGCAGCGTTGAAGGCGGTCAGGAACGGCCGGTTGAGCACGTTGAACGGCGGCTGGACCGGCACCGAGAAATTGCCGTCGGCGCGCGAAGCGGCATGCGAGCCGTGCTCGGCGTGATTGCCAGTGAGCAGCAGGCCGCGACCGCTGTTGCGACCGCCGGCAAGCTGGTCGATCCAGGCGACCGCATATTCGTTGGCCTGATCGGCCGCCGCGGCCAGGTCGAAGAATTCGCAGAGGTCACGAAACGGCGTCGCCCTTTCGACGATGTCGAGGGAATGCACCCGCATCAGCCGGATCGAGGCCGACAGAATGAGGCCGGTCAGCCCCATGCCGCCGATCGTCGCCGCAAACAGCCGCGCATTGTCTGTCGCCGAGCAGCGATGGGTCCTTCCATCGGACCTGAGCAGCGTGAAGCTCTCGACATGGCAGCCGAAGGTGCCGCGCCGGTGATGGTTCTTGCCATGCACGTCATTGACGATAGCCCCGCCGAGCGTGACGAATTGCGTGCCTGGCACAACGGCGGGGAAGAAGCCGTAGGGGGCAGCGTGGGCGATGATGTCGGACAACAGCACGCCGGCATCCGCCTTGAGAACACCGGTTTCGGCGTTGAAGGCGTGGATCCGGTTCAGCGATCGCATATCGACGACCGCTCCGGCCCCGTTCTGGCAGGAATCGCCGTAGGAGCGGCCATTGCCATAGGCAAGCAGCGACGCCGGCTTGGCCTGACCGCCCTTCAGCAGCGCGATCGCCTCGTCGGCACCGATGGCGCGCGGCGCCGGCGGCGTGGCAAGGCCAAAGCTTGGGAAACGTCCGGCGGCCATGCCTACCAGCCCCCGATGACCAGCATCACCGCACCGATCAGCACCACGATCTGGCTGCGCCAGTCGCGGATGATGAAGACGACCGGATCGTCATGCATCTCGTTGCGGCGCGCCAGGATCCAGACGCGCATGGTAAGATAGAGCACGATCGGCGCCAGCGGCCAGATCAGCCATGGATGCGGATAGAGTTCCCGCACCGCGACACTGTCCATGTAGAGCGCCAGCACCAGCGCCGAGGAGAAGGCCGAGGCCATGCCGGCCTGGGCGACGATCTCCTGGTCTTCGGTGCGATAGCCGCGACCGGCAATGCGCTCGCCGGGCGGAATGGCGGTGGTGCGCAGTTCGACGAAGCGCTTCACCAGCGCCAGCGACAGGAAGAAGAAGATGGAGAAGGCCAGCAGCCAAAACGAGACGTCGACGCCGGTCGCCGCCGCACCGGCCAGGACGCGGATCGTGTAGAGGCCGGCGAGCGTCAGCACATCGACCAGCAGCATGCGTTTGAACGACAGCGAATAGGCGGTGGTGACGACCATGTAGCCGCCGAGCACAGCCATGAATTCGGGCGACAGGAACAGCCCGGTGCCGATGCCGATCGCCAGAAGCACCGCGATCGCCCCAAGTCCGAACGGGATCGACAGCGCGCCGCTGGCGAACGGCCTGTTGCGCTTGGTGAGGTGTTTGCGGTCGAGCGCGAGGTCGAAGAAATCATTGAGGATGTAGATGGCCGATGCCACCGCGCTGAACGAGACGAATGCCAGCAGGCATTCCCAGATCATGTCGGTGTTGAAATATTCATGCGAGAGCACCATCGGCACTGCGATCAGCGAATTCTTCAGCCACTGATGCACGCGCAGCATCTTGACGATGGTCCGCAAAGTCGGCTTCGGCGCCGGCACCGTCTCGGCGCCATGTGCCGCCTGCCAGCGCGCGGCATGGCGGTCGGGCGCGACGACGATCGCGTTGCGTGCGGCATCGAAGACCTGGAGGTCATGGCGGCTGTTGCCGGCGTAGTCGAAACCGCCATCGCCATAGGCTGCGATCAGCGAGGCGCGCTTCCTGCCCGAGGTGAGATTGGCGAGACCATCGGTGGCCAGCACCTGGTCGAAAATGCCGAGATGGGCCGCGATGGCGTCGGCGAACTTGCGCGGCGTACCGGTCGCCAGCACGATCTTGCGGCCCTCGGCGTGCTCGGTCCGGAGGCGGCAAAGCAGCACCTCGCGATAGGGCAGCGATGCCGGATCGATGTCGATGCGCTGCGCGATCGCCTGCTTCAGCCGCGCCGGCCCGCCGGCGATCCAGAACGGTACGAGGAAGATATAGAGCGGGTTCTTCTTGAGAAGGATGAACAGCCCTTCCCACAACAGGTCGGTTGCGATCAGCGTGCCGTCGAGATCGACCGCAAGCGGTATTGCGTTCCTGTCCGATCGCGCATCCATGTCCGTCCTGCCCTGCCCGCGTAGAGTTGCGCGCCGCTTTTCGGCGTCTTGAGCCTGGTATAGCGGGCGATGGCGTAGCGAACGTTAAAACGCACGGTTGCAGACGGCTGCCATGGCGGTATTTCCGGTGTCATTGTTAAACAACCGCTACCGGAAACGATAAAAGGCCGGGCAAATGCCCGGCCTCTACAATCGTGACGCCAAGATTACTTGATGCGGGCGACACCGCCCGAGATCTCGACGGTTTCCGAACCGGTCAGGGCTTCGAGATCGCCATTGGGCAAGGTGACGAAGCAGCCGTTCGGGCAGAACTCAACCGTTTCGCCACCGGCCAGCGCAAGGTCGGTCTTGCTGCCGCCCTCCGTTACGACCAGCGTGCGGGTCTCGGCGTCCTTGTTGACCGCGCTCGCGGCATGGACCGAGCCGATGGCAGCGACCAGGGCGACTGCAGCGACGAGAGACTTCCACATGGTGCAATATCGGTGTTCCCACCGCCTCTGTTGCATTTGGCAAGGCATTTTCGCCTTTGCATGGAGCTTATATGAGATGGAAGCTGAACCGCAACTGAATGCCCCATTCATGCCGCAATTGATTCCGGGCAGGATTGAGGTCGACGGAGTCCGAGCCTAGTCCGGGTCCGGCTTCTTGGTTTTGCGAGACTTGACCAGTCGCTTCTTCTCCGCTTCGGCTTCGGCCCTTATCTGCTCCTGTTCGGCGAAGTCGGCCTCGATCTTGTCGTCGTCCGTCGGCCAGGCCTTGGGCTTGTGGGCCTCGACCACGGCGCGCGGCGTCGAGGGGATCTCGATGTGTTCGCTGCTGAATTTTTCGAGGACGGCAAAACGGATGTCGTTCTGCGCGATGTTGCCGTTCATCACGTCGGCCAGGAACACGCGGATTTCGAATTCCAGGGCGGCGGGGCCGAAATTGGAAAACAGCACGAAGGGTTCGGGGTTCTTCAGCACCATCGGGTGGCTGCGGGCGATCTCCAGCAGGACGGCATGAACCTGCTTGACGTCGCTGCCATACGCGACGCCGACCTTGATGTCGACGCGGCCGAGCTTGTTGCGGTGCGTCCAGTTGCCGACGGCGTTGTTGATCAGGTTCGAATTGGGCAGGATCACCGATTGCCGCTGGAAGGTTTCGATCTCGGTGGCGCGCACGCTGATCTTCTTGACCGTGCCGCTGACGTCGCCGGCAACGATCCAGTCGCCCACCTTGAACGGCCGCTCGGCCAGAAGGATCAGGCCGGAAACGAAATTGGACACCACGTTCTGCAGGCCAAAGCCGATACCGAGGGAAAGAGCGCCGGCGACCAGTGCCAGGCTGGACAGGTCGATGCCCGCCGCCGAGATGCCGACCAGTGCCGCCAGCGCGACGCCGGCATAGCCGACCGCCAGCCTGATCGAGTTGCGCACGCCGGTATCGACCTTGCCACGCGCCATGACCGAGCCGTCGAGCCAGCCCTGGAACCAGCGCGTCAGGAAATAGCCTATGACGAAGACGACGATGCCGGAGAGGATGCCGGTGACCGAGATCGTCACCGAGCCGATGTTGATCCCGGTTGCGAGCTTGTAGGCCCAAGCCTGGATATCGCCGGGCTGGAAACCCCACATCATCAGGATCAGCGGCAGGAACACCAGCACGATCATCACATTGATGGCAACGCTGACGACAAGGCCGAGCTGATCGAGGGCCGTATCCTCGTAGCTGGAATTGGCCGACAGCCAGCGCCCGACGGAGGTGTTGGCGAAAGCACCCTCCTCGCCGATCGCCTGCGCCGACAGGAAGCCGATATAGGCGGTGATCAGCGCGGTGCCGGTAACGACGACCTGCAACGAAACGAACAGAGCAAGGCCGATGTAACCGAGCAGCGCCGCGACGATGGTGAAAAGACCGAGCGCAAGCGCCGTATAGCGCAGCCATGCCGGCCACGGCCGCCAGCTTCCGTCACGCGCCTTGAACGGCCTCAGCATCGCCATCAGGATCAGGATGACGCCGACGATGATGGTGGCGCCGAAACTGCGGGCGATGGTCAGCGACAGCGGCGAGCCCATCGTGTCGTTGACGATCGACAGGAAATAGTTGACGCCGAGGACCACGGCCATGGCAGTCGTCAGCCGCACAAGCCAGCGCGCCGGTCCGGTTTCGACGGGAATGAGCCGCCAGTTCGGCAGCCGCGGCTCGAGCGCCGCATTGGTCAGCCGGTTGACACAGAACACCCCGGCGATGACGGCTGCCAGCGTATTCAGGAAGACGCCGATGTCGCCGCGCAACAAATTGTAGTAGTTGAAAAAGAATACCGTGGAGGCCAGGAACACGCTGACCGCCAGCGACGGCAGCAAGGTCGACCAGAAGGCCACCGACAGGCGGCTGAGATAGGACGGGTTCTCGTTGGCAGGGTCGGCTTCGAATATGCGTCCGAACAGGCGCCGGCCGCCAACCAGCAGCAC
>NZ_RZQA01000189.1:0-8426 GCF_004022915.1 Mesorhizobium sp. M7A.F.Ca.US.006.04.2.1 | reverse complement strand
ACGCGGCCACATCTGCTGACCGAGGTCTTGACCGATCTTTCCGAAGGAACGCCGCCGTCGGGTCCAAACATCTGGGAATTGACCCGCTATGCGGTGGCTCCCGGTTTTCGCGATGGTCGTCGCGGCGTTTCGACCGTCGGCACCGAACTGATTGCCGGTTTCGTCGAGTGGGGGCTGAAGCGCGGCGTCGACAAGGTGATCATCGAGTTCGAGCCGATGTGGGTGCTGCGCGCCTTGCAACTGCATTTCCTGGCGACCCCGCTTGGCTATCAGCGCACCTATGGCAACCAGCAGGTGGTCGCCACCTTGCTGACCTTCAACGAGCACACACTCGATGTGGTGCGGTCGCGCCGCAATCATTTTGCTCCCGTGCTGGCCAGGGGATATCCCGACATGCTCGGGCAAAGGCGTGCGTCATGAGATCGGAGACAGTCATGAGCACACATCCGCAACCTGAACTTCGCAACCACACGCTGGTGGTCACCGTGTCGTCGAGTGACGGCCGGCCGGTGCTGGACAGGAGGGCCTATGAAAGCCTGGCAAGGACCTTCCATGAAGCAGCCGACAATGAGGAGGTTCGCGTCGTCGTCTTGCGCGGCCTGGCAGGCTGTTTCTGTCTGGGCGGCGACTTCTCCGAATTCCTCGACGCCACCAAGCACCAGAAACTGATCGCCGCCGTCACCGACCTGTTCCGCACGCTGGCGACGTTTCCAAAGCCCATCCTTGCCTGCGTCGATGGCGATGCCGTCGGTGTCGGCTGCACCATCCTGTTCCATTGCGACATGGTGATCGCGTCCGATGAGAGCACGTTCAGGGTGCCGTTCGTCGATTTCGGCCTGGTGCCGGATGCGGCGACCAGCATCCTGGCGCCGCAGAAGCTCGGCTACGCCGGTGCCTTCCGCTTCTTCTGCCTCGGCGACACGCTTCGCGCCGAAGATGCCAGGGCGCTCGGCCTGGTCGCGGAGATCGTGCCGGGAGGCACCGTCGAGGAGGCGGCCCTTGGTCGGGCAAGACAGCTCGTCAAGAAGCCGGTCGCCGCCCTGCTGCAGACGCGCGGCCTGCTGAAGGGGAACACCGAGGCCCTCTGCGACCGCATCGATCAGGAGATCTCGCTTTTCCAGCAGGCGCTGCAGGATGATACGACGCTGCGGCGATTGCAGCGTATCGCCAGGCTGGCGGCTTAAGCATCATGATTGCGTCGCGCGGTTCCTTGCCGCGCGACGCAAAAAAGCGTCAATCCTGTTTTCCCAGGAATGACGGCCCTTCGCCGATGATCTTCTTGTCTTCCTTGCCGATGATTTCGAGATCGCGCCCCTCATAGGGCAGAGACGACAGGATGCGCCGCATGACCGCCAGCCGCGCGCGCCGTTTGTCATTGGCCCGTACGATGATCCACGGCGCGAATTCCTTGTGGGTGCGCTCGAACATTGTGTCGCGCACCTTGGTGTAGTCGTCCCACTTGGTGATGCCTGCAACGTCGATGGGCGAAAACTTCCAGCTCTTCAGCGGGCTGTAGCGGCGGTCGTGGAAGCGCTCGAGCTGCGTTTCCCGGCCGATGTTCAGCCAGAATTTGAAGAAGTGAATCCCCTCGTTGGAGATCATCCGCTCGAAATGCGGCGTCTCGTCGAGAAACTGCTCGTGCTGCTGCGGCGTGCAGAAACCCATCACCGGCTCGACGCCGGCGCGATTGTACCAGGAGCGGTCGAAGGTGACGAATTCGCCTGAAGTCGGGAAATGGTCGACATAGCGCTGGTAGTACCATTGCCCCAGTTCGGTCGGGGTCGGTTTGGTCAGCGCCACGTTGCGTGCGGTGCGCGGATTGAGGTACTGGCGCACCACGAAGATCGTGCCGCCCTTGCCGGCGGCGTCGCGGCCCTCGAACAGCGCCATCACCCGTTTGCCGGTCGACTGCAGCCAGGCCTGCGCCTTGACCAACTCGATCTGCAGCTTCTCGAGCGTTTCGTCATACTCATCGCTTTTCATCTTCTTGTCGTAGGGATAGCCGCCGGCAGTCAGCTTGTTGTCCTCGACCCAGTCGGGAAGCACGGGGTTTTCGATATCGAACTCCCGCTCCTTGCCGCCGATCCTGATCTTCAGCGGCCCCGAAGTTGGCGCGGCGGGACTTTCCTTGGCTTTTTTCATCGAGACGAACCCTTTCCAGCTTCGGGACTCATGCTATGGGGAGCCTCCGGAACGGTCTAGTGGAAGTTTTTCCGCCACCGTGGACCGGGTGCGAAGGCATGGGGTGCGGGCCCGCGGGCAGATGGCTGACCTGGACACAGAGCAGAGAGGCATCGCGCAAACCATGGCCGCACGGCTGTGGAACAGCCGCTGGCTGCTTGCGGCCGGCGTCGTCGCGGTCGTCGCCGTTTATGCCTTGGCCGGGATTTCAGCCTATATCGTCCTCGCGGCGCTGCTGTTGCTATTTGCAGCGGCAATACTGCCGGCCGGCGGCGCGCGCCAATCCACCGGCAGCGGCGCTGCCATCGAGGCCATCGGCCTGCAGCGGCTCTCGGGTGAATATCTGGCCGCCGCCGTCGCCGATCCGCTCATCATCTTCGACCGGGCTGCCACCATCGTCCATGCCAACGCCGCCGCCTTCGCCGCTTTCGGCGGCATCGCGCCAGGCATGTCGCTGTCGCTGAAATTCCGGGCGCCGGAAATGCAGGCTCTGCTGGATGGCGTGCTATCGGGCGATGTCGCCTCCGATGTCGTCGACTACATGGAGAAGCTGCCGGTCGAACGGGCTTACCGGGTGAGCGTGTCCTCGGTCGGTCATGCCACCGATCTCTATGTGCTGGTGTTCAAGGACCAGAGCGAAACGCGCAGGATCGACCGCATGCGCGCCGACTTCATCGCCAATGCCAGCCACGAACTGCGCACCCCGCTTGCTTCCATCGCCGGCTTTATCGAAACGCTGCGCGGACCAGCCCGCAACGACGCGGCGGCGCGCGACCAGTTTCTGCAGATCATGCAGAGCCAGACCGGCCGCATGGCGCGTCTGATCGACGATTTGTTGTCGCTGTCGCGGCTCGAGATGAAACCCTATCTGAAGCCGGGAACCGAGGTGGACCTGCGTCAGACCGTCGACAGCGTCATCGACTCGCTCGGACCGCTGGCCAGCGAAAACGCCGTTGCCATCGAGCGGCGCTACGCCGATGGACCGCTTCATGTGCCTGGCGATCGCGATGAGCTTTTCCAGGTTTTCGAGAACCTCTTGGAAAACGCCTGCAAATATGGGCAGTCGGGTGGGCGCGTGGTTGTATCCATAGCGCATAGCGAGGCCGGATCAGAGCCGGGCATCGACGTCACGATCAGGGACTTTGGCCCTGGCATTCCCGAGGAGCACATTCCGCGCATTACCGAGCGCTTCTACCGCGTCGATGTCGAGACCAGCCGGACCCAGAAAGGCACCGGCCTCGGCCTGTCGATCGTCAAGCATATCCTGACGCGCCACAACGCCCGGCTTTCGATCAAGTCCGAAGTCGGCAACGGCGCGGCATTCTCGGTTCATTTGCCGGCGCACTGATATCGCCCTAATTCAAGGGCACTGTTTCTTTTTTCTGTCATCCGGCTAGCGTATCAGCGGGGATTCGAGGAAACGACTCAAAATCAAAACACCCCGTGGGAAGGCATTTGCCATGCAGTCCGTGCACATCGTCAGCGCTTATGACGAGGAGTTGAAATATCTGTCGAAGCGCATCGCCGCGATGGGTGGCCATGCCGAGCGCATGGTCGAACAGGCGGTCACCGCTCTCGTCAATGCCGACCCGGGCCTTGCCCAGAAGGTCATCCGCGACGATACCGTACTGGACGAGGGCCAGCGCGAAATCGACGACAAGGCGATCATCATCATTGCCAAGCGTCAGCCGATGGCGGCGGATTTGCGCGAGATCGTCGGGACCATCCGCATCTCCGCCGACCTCGAACGGGTTGGCGATCTCGCCAAGAACGTTGCCAAGCGGGTGGTCGCCGTCACCGACGGACGCCAGCCGACCAGCCTGTTCCGCGGCCTCGAGGCTCTGTCCAACCTGGCATTGACCCAGCTCAAGGAAGTGCTCGACGTCTACGCGTCCCGTTCGGTGGAGAAAATCGGCTTCGTGCGCGATCGTGACGACCAGATCGACGCCATGTACACATCGCTGTTTCGCGAATTGCTGACCTACATGATGGAAGATCCGCGCAACATCACGCCCTGCACGCATCTGCTGTTTTGCGCCAAGAACATCGAGCGTATCGGTGATCACGCCACCAACATAGCCGAGACCATCTACTACATCGTCACCGGTGATCAGTTGCCGGCTGAGCGGCCCAAGGGCGACAAGACCGACAAAATCAGCCTTTCCGAGACGCAGCCGGTGAAGTGAACGCCGCCTCTCGAACCGTCACCCGATTTACGATAAGCTTTCCGGGCTTTGCCTCTATCCTCGTCCGTGGATTTGCTCCGGGAGGTCGTGATGGAAAATGTTCGGAACCTGACCCCGGCGCCTGCGCCGATATCCGGCATTATCGCTTGCGGCGTTTACACCGCGGGGCGCCGCATCGCCGACATTCCCATCGAGGAAGCCGGCGAATGGGCAAAAAAATCCGGTCACGTCGTCTGGATCGGCCTGTTGGAGCCCGACCGTAACCTGTTGCTGCGCGTCCAGGCGCAGTTTCACCTGCATGAGCTGGCGATCGAGGATGCCGAGCACCCGCACCAGCGGCCGAAGATCGAGCAATATGGCGACGCCTTGTTCATCGTCGCCCGCACCGCGCAGCTGATCGAGGGCCGGGTCACCTTCGGCGAGACCCATTTGTTCGTCGGCTCAGGCTACATAGTCAGCGTCAGGCACGGTCCCTCGACGTCCTATGCCGCCGTTCGTCAGCACTGGGAAAGCTGCCCGCACTCGCTGGCCAAGGGCGAGGATTTCGTCCTCTATGCCATCCTCGATTTCATCGTCGACAATTACATGCCGGTGCTCGAGCAGATCGAGGACGAGGTCGAGGCGATCGAGGACAAGGTTCTGCTGAAGCCGATGACCGCTCCCGACATAGAGCGGCTCTATATGCTGCGCCGCGATCTCCTGCGCCTGCGCAATGCCGCGCTTCCGCTGGTCGAAGTCTGCCGAAGGCTGACCAGCGCCGAGCTGCCGCAGATCCACACCGCCATGTATCCGCTGTTCCGCGACGTCACCGATCACATCCGCACCGTTCAGGAGAAGATCGACAGCCTGCGCGAGGTGCTGGCATTTGCTTTCGAGGCGAGCTTGCTGGTCGGCCAGAGTCAGGAAACGGCCAACACCAAGAAGCTCGCCTCCTGGGCCGCAATCCTGGCGGTGCCGACGGCGCTCGCCGGCATTTACGGCATGAACTTCAGCGACATGCCGGAACTGAAGATGGAATACGGCTATCCGGTGGTTCTGGCCACGATCGCGCTGATCTGCGCGTTTCTGTATTGGCGGTTCAGGAAGAATGGCTGGTTGTGAAGTAGGGCAGTAGGGCAGTAGGGCAGTAGGGCAGTAGGGCAGTAGGGCAGTAGGGCAGTAGGGCAGTAGGGCAGTAGGGTGGCATTTCGTGAGCGCGACTTTCCGCGCACATACTGCCCTACTGCCTTACTCCCCTATTCCCTTATCTACCTGCTCCGCCGCCGCTCCGATGCCGGCTGGAATGCCACGCGGGCGTGGTACTTGCAGTAGGGACCGGTTTCGGCGGCATCGTTGCCGCAGAAATGGAAGTCCTCTGAAAGCGGATCGCCGTTCGGCCATTTGCAGGTCCGCTCGGTCAGCTCGACCAGCTGCAGATGCCGCGAGATCGGCAGCACGACATTTTCGACCGGGCGGATGTAATGGCGTGCCACGGGTTCGGCGTCGAACTGCGTCTGCAAAGCAGTGGCGCCGACCGATGTCGTGACATGGCGTGCCGTGGTTACGGCGCGTGATACCGATTTCTGGACGGTCGATCCTTGCGCTGCCTTCTTCTGGCGTGCCGGCGTGGCGGTCGAGCGACCGCGGCCCGACAGTTTCAGCCGATGCACCTTCCCGATGACCGCATTGCGGCTGACCCCTCCAAGCTGCGCAGCAATCTGGCTTGCGCTCAGACCCTCCGACCACAGTTTTCTCAAGAGTTCTACCCGCTCGTCAGTCCAGTTCATGAGACCGCGCTCCTCTAAGCGTGCGGCAATCGGAATCCTTCTCCCGACCCGGCAACATTTGCCAGGGCAGACACCACATATATCTGGTGATTAGGTCCGCCGCACGAAATCTAGTTATTTCTCGACTACAACTACTCTATGCGCTGACTCGGTGACAAGAGTCCCAAGTGCAACACGAATCGGTTTTTTCGGTTTTCCCCAACTTGCCCGGTCGCTTATGAGCCGGCGTCCCGTCGGGGGGCTTGCCGCGCGCCACTACGCGACGTTTTCGTTGACTTCATGGCCGAAAAACAGGATAAGCCGCACAGGCCGCCGCTTTGGCGGCTTTTTTGATTTTCCGGTACCGGAGACGCATATAATGAGCGGTTCGGCGCTTTACGAGACCTTTGCTCGCGCACCCCTGGCCTTCGACCACGGGGAAGGCACATGGCTGATTACCGACAAGGGCGAGCGATATCTCGATTTCGCCGGCGGCATCGCCGTCAATTCGCTGGGCCACAGCCACCCGCACCTGGTCGCCGCACTCACCGAGCAGGCAGCCAAGCTGTGGCATGTCTCCAACCTCTACGAGATCCCCGGGCAGAGCCGGCTTGGCGAACGGCTGGCCGACGCCACCTTCGCCGACAAGGTGTTCTTCACCAATTCCGGCGCCGAGGCGCTGGAATGCGCGATCAAGACGGCGCGGCGCTACCATTTCGTCAAAGGCCATCCCGAGCGCTTCCGCATCATCACCTTCGAAGGCGCCTTCCATGGCCGCACGCTGGCGACCATCGCGGCTGGCGGCCAGTACAAGTATCTCGAGGGCTTCGGCCCCAAGGTCGAAGGTTTCGACCAGGTCGGCTTCGACGACATTGACGCCGCCGAAAAGGCGATCACGCCGGAGACGGCCGCGATCCTGATCGAGCCGGTGCAGGGCGAGGGCGGTATCCGCCCGGTGCCGACGCAGTCGCTGAAGCGGCTCAGGCAATTGTGCGAGCAGCACGGCCTGCTGTTGATCTACGACGAGGTCCAGTGCGGCATCGGCCGCACCGGCAAGCTGTTCGCACATGAATGGTCGGGTGTAACGCCCGACATCATGGCGATTGCCAAGGGTATCGGCGGCGGCTTCCCGATGGGCGCCTGCCTTGCCACGGATGAAGCGGCGGTCGGCATGACCGCCGGCGTGCATGGCACCACGTTCGGCGGCAACCCGCTTGCCATGGCGGTCGGCAACGCCGTGCTCGATGTCGTGCTGGAAGACGGCTTCCTCGAAGATGTCCAGCGCAAGGCGCTGCTGATGAAGCAGGGTCTGGCGTCGGTCGCCGACGAGTTTCCCGAAATCATCGAGGACATCAGGGGTGCCGGGCTGATGCTCGGCCTCAAATGCGCCATGCCCAACACCAAGGTGAACATGGCCTTGCGCGACCAGCACCTGTTGACGGTTCCGGCCGGCGACAACGTCATTCGCCTGTTGCCGCCGCTCACCGTCACCGACGCCGAGATCCATGACGCGCTCAACCGCATCCGCGCCGGCGCCAAGGGCCTGGCGGAGGCGATCGCTTCCGCCGCGGCGAAGTAATCCCGGAATCATTGCTGATGTCAGTTCGCCATTTCACCGATCTTTCCACCGTTTCCGAAGGCGACCTGCGCTTGATGCTGGACGACGCGGTGGTGCGAAAGGCGCGGCTCAAGGCCGGCGAGCGCACCAAACCGCTCGAAGGCAAGGTGCTGGCGATGATCTTCGACAAGCCGTCGACGCGCACGCGCGTCTCCTTCGACGTCGGCATGCGGCAGCTCGGCGGCGAGACCATCATGCTGACCGGCACCGAGATGCAGCTCGGCCGTTCCGAGACCATCGCCGACACCGCCAAGGTGCTGTCGCGCTATGTCGATGCGATCATGATCCGCACCACCTCGCATGAGCGGCTGCTGGAATTGACCGAGAACGCCACCGTGCCGGTGATCAACGGACTGACCGACGATACCCATCCCTGCCAGCTGATGGCCGATATCATGACCTTCGAGGAACATCGCGGTCCGGTAGCCGGCAAGACCATCGCCTGGACCGGCGACGGCAACAATGTGCTGCATTCCCTGCTCGAGGCCTCGGCCCGGTTCCGCTTCAACCTCAACGTCGCCGTTCCCGAAGGCAGCGAGCCGGCGCAGAAGCATATCGATTGGTCGCAGGCGCATGGCGGCAAGCTGCACTTCACCCGCTCGCCCGAGGAAGCCGTCGACCAGGCCGACTGCATCGTCACCGATTGCTGGGTGTCGATGGGCCAGGAGCATCGCGCCCGCGGCCACAATGTGTTCT
>NZ_RZQA01000188.1:0-8476 GCF_004022915.1 Mesorhizobium sp. M7A.F.Ca.US.006.04.2.1 | reverse complement strand
GTGTGGCAGCAGGCGAGAGCATTCCGTGCCGAATGAAGGTATGCTTTGGCCGAAGATTTCGAATATTGGCCCGGAACCAGCGAAACCTGCTGGCTTTCGGGTGCAATCATGAGGCAAAAGACGGCTGCGGCACGTCAGCGAGGACGGGTCGCGACCGTGGGACTTGGAAAAAGGGAGCAGGTCGACTGAAATGCAGAGATCAGTGCGCCTGAAGTCTTTCGAACTGGTCGCGCGGGACATCGACGAAGTCGATGTCAATCTGCTCCACGCGCTCTCGATCTCGGTTCGCTGGCCGCATCGGCCGAAGGACTGGGACACTCTGCGCCGCGCGGGCCGCGGCATCGTTGCCGTAGACGGCATCGGGCGCGTTTTCGGCAGCGCGATGTGGTTTCCGCAAGGGGACGATTTCGCCACCATCGGCGTAGTGATCACAACGCCCCGCACACAAGCGCAAGGCGGCGGTCGATGGCTCATGGACCAGGTGCTCGAGCAGTGTGGCGATCGCAATTTGGCGCTCAACGCCACCCATGCCGCCTATCCCCTCTATGTCTCACTCGGTTTCACGACCGAAGGAATCGTATTCATGCACCAAGGAGAGATTCCGCCTGCACTCCCTGCCCTGCCGGCCTTGGACGGGGAATTGCAGGCGCTGCCGAGCGACAGGCTAAAGGAGATCATGGGGCTCGACAGACGAGCGTTTGGGACAGACCGCGCCAGCCTGCTCGCATTGCTTTCAGCGAATGCCTCTATCTGCACTTTGAGCCGTGGCGGCGAGATCGTCGGCTATTCCATGTGTCGCGAATTCGGGCGTGGCTACGTGATCGGCCCGATGGTCGCGCGCAGCGATCTGGACGCGGTCCATCTCACAGCCATCCATCTGAGAAATCTTGCAGGACGCTTCGTCCGAGTCGATACGCGGGAGAAAGAAGGCATGTTTGCCGCGTTTCTCGACCAGTGCGGCCTTGGCATCGCCGAGACCGTTACGACCATGTCCAAAGGGCGCCGATTCCTGAACCGGGAAGAAAACGGGCCGTGGGTTTATGGATTGGCTGGCCACGCATTGAGTTGACTGCGGCACGACAATGCGACCGAAAGGCGCCAACCGCGTGGCCGTGCGCGCAGGCGAGCGAGTGTAGGAGACCAGCGCCCGCCGAATAGGCGGCGTTCTGGTCGCTGGCGTTAAAGACGCAATTGGCCACCGGATTGGGCGGAGGAGAGATAGCCGAGTTCATCGAACACGACGAAGTCGAGCCGGGTGAGATGATCGGCAATTTTGCCTTGGCGGCCGTCGCGGGTCTCGGATGACGACATTGAAGAAGCGGCCGCGAGCGTTAGGAAGGTGGCTAATGCCGCCTAACTCTCGCTTAGGAACGCCCGGCCGAAGTGACCGGAACTACGGAGCTTCGCTAGCAGGATGCTGGCTGTTCCGCGGTGATCAACCTTTGCTTGCTCACTCAGCGGAAACGCATTCCAGTCAGCCAATTCTGCCACCAAAGGAGCGGTGTCCCCGTTTACCGATGCGCATCTAAGTTGTCCGTTCTTCCCCATCACGATTATAGCTGTGCCGGCTACGCCATGGCAGCTATCTACTGAACGTAGGTATCGCCGTCGACGCGAAAATCGAACAGAACCGACCCATCGGTTTTTTCCGCGGCGTCAGCCACACGATCATAGAACGGTCGATTGAGGCCCTCGATGTTGCCGAGTGACTGTTCAAACAAGGCCGATTCTACATGCTCCGCCACCATAGCTGTGAGAGTGCGCGCCGGCTGGCCCAATGGGCAAGCCGCCACGGCTGATTATCCACACCAGCCATCCCTGGTCCTTTTCATAAGCGACAAGACGACCATTAACAGAGGGGGGTCTGTCAGGCCGAAATCCCGATAGCGATCACGCCCGGATCCAATGCGGTGTTGCAAAAGGCAGCAAGCAGGCCCCCTCCCCTCCGGATCGAAGCCGTCTAGGGGCTCCGTGACAACATCAGGCATCCTTGGGAAGCACCTGAAGGACCCGTGCGATGAACATATGGAACTCGGCCATGTAGTTGAGCAAGAACTCCTGCGTGGATTCGACTGTGACTTCGCCGCCGTCCGTGATCAGGCCCGGCGTGAACTGAATGTAGGCTTCCGGAGCGTTCATCTGCGGGGAGTTGCAGAAGCTAAGCACGCTTCGCAGGCTTTGCTGGGCCACGGCGGTCCCTATGGTTCCGGGCGAGGTCCCAATGACAGCTGAGGGCTTGCGGGCGAACGAGTTCTTGCCATAAGGGCGGCTGGCCCAGTCGATTGCGTTCTTCAACCCACCTGGGATCGAGCGGTTATACTCGGGCGTTATGAAAAGGACTGCCTCCACCGCGGCGATAGAGTCTTTGAAAGCGCGCGCGACAGGTGGAAAGTCAGCATCGTAGTCGTAGCTGTAGAGCGGCAAATCCTTGAAGGAAATCTCCGACATTTCAAGCTCTGGTGGAGCAAGCTGCACTAGTGCTTTTGCAAGCTTGCGATTGATCGATGCCGTGGCGAGGCTACCAATCAGATAGCCGACTTTGTGCGTGGTCATCAGGCACTCCCATATTGCCGCCCCCAAACAGTATCTGCTCAGTCAAAGTCGGACACCAGCACATTTAGGACAAGCTGCTGGATTCAACTGCTGCAGGGTTCACGACGCGATGAAGCGAACATCGGAAGAGCGGGTACCTGCGCTGTTGGTTCGTAGCGACAGGTTGCGGACTTTAGGTGACGTCAACGGATTTCGCCACACCGCAGCTCACAGTCTCATTTGAGCTGCCAGCGAGCCACCAAGCGGCTGAGTGGATCCGCACAACGAAATCAATGATATCCGACATCTGTACGGACCTTGCCGCGAAACACCCAGTAGGACCAGCCGGTGTACATCAGGATCACCGGCAGCAGCACCAGCGTGCCAACAAGGAGGAAAGCCTGGGTGCGCTCGGACGAAGCTGATTCCCAAAGCGTGAAATGATAAGGAACAATCATCGGAAAGAGGCTGATCGCGATACCGACGTAAGAGAGCATGAAAAGGCCGATGGCGCCGATGAAGGGCTTTATCTCACTTGCGCTGTCCAGCACCCGCCACGTGAAGAATGCCACCGCCGCGGTCGCTACGGGCACCGGGGCCAAATATAGAACATTGGGCCAGGCAAACCAGCGCGAGGCGATGGCCTCGCTCATGAATGGGGTCCAGATGCTGACCAAGCCGATACCGATGAGGACGCCAACAAGGCACACGCGGCCGTGCCGACGCGCTGTTTCCTGTACCGCTCCGTTTGTCTTTAAGATCAGCCAGCCGGCGCCCAAAAGCCCATAGCCGAACAGAAGGGCAAAGCCGGTCAAAAGCGAGAACGGCGTCAGAAAGTCGAAAGACCCTCCGGAGAACTGCCTGCCAGTGACCTCGAAACCCTGAATGAAGGCGCCGAGCACGACCCCTTGAGCAAAGGTGGCCACGGCCGAGCCATAGCAGAAACCGTGGTCCCAGAAGGTCTTGTGCTCGGCATCGCGGAAGCGGAACTCGAACGCCACGCCACGGAACACCAGCGCCAGCAGCATGACGAGGATGGGAAAATACACCGCGGGAATGATGATGGCGAAGGCAAGCGGAAACGCCGCAAGAAGCCCCAGGCCGCCCAGCACCAGCCAGGTCTCGTTGCCGTCCCAGATCGGAGCGATCGAATTCATGATCGTGTTGCGGGACGCCGTGTCGGGCGCGAAGCCGTAAAGCATGCCGACGCCAAGGTCGAAGCCGTCCAGAAGCACGTAGAAGAACACCGCCATGCCGAGGATCAGCGTCCATATCGGTACGAAATCGAGAACCTGGCTCATCGCACTTCCCCCTCTCGAAGTTCGACCGCTCCGGCTCGGACCGGCGCCTCTGGCCTGCCCCCTTCGATCTCAGCGCCCTCATCGGCGACGATGGATGGGCCTTTGCGCACGATGCGCAGCATCAGGAAGAGGCCCGCAGGATAGATGATGAGATAGACGGCGATGTAGCCAAGCAGCGAGATCACAACATCGGACCTCGTCAGCGACGGTGTCACCGATTCCGCCGTTCGTAGAAGGCCGTAGACCGTCCAGGGCTGGCGTCCGACCTCGGTGGTGATCCAACCGGCGATAACTGCCACGAAGCCGATGGGCGCCGCGATCTGAGTGAGCGTGAGAAAAGCCCGCGAAGTGTCCAGCCGGCCGCGCCAGCGAAGCCATCCGCCAAAGAGGACGAGGCCGAGCATCAGCAGGCCGCAGCCGACCATGATGCGGAAGGCGAAGAATGGGATCGCGACGGGCGGACGCTGATCGGCCGGAAAGTCCTTGAGGCCGATGACCTCGCCATCAAACTCATGGGTAAGGATGAGGCTGCCGAGCCATGGAAGGTCGATGGCAAAGAGGTTGCGCTCGCCCTTGTCGTCCGGAATAGCGAAAAGCGTCAACGGCACCTGCCGCGCGGTTTCCCAACGCGCTTCGATTGCAGCGAGCTTTGCCGGCTGGTGCTCAAGCGTGTTCAGACCATGCTGGTCGCCGATGAAAATCTGGAGTGGGACCAGCACTGTAAGCAGCCAGAGCGTCATCGACAGCATCGTTCGCCCTTCCGCGGCCGACCTCCCCCGACGCATCAGATAGGCGCCGACGCCCATGACGACGAAGCCGGTCGTGACGAAGAAGGCGACGACGGTGTGCGCCAACCGGTAGGGAAAGGAAGGATTGAAGACCACCTTGAACCAGTCGGTCGGGAAGAACCGGCCGTCGATGATCTCGTAGCCGGCCGGCGTCTGCATCCAGCTATTTGCCGACAGGATCCAGAAGGAAGAAAGCAAAGTTCCCAGTGCCACCATCAGTGCCGCGACAAAATGCGCCCAGCGTGGCACCAACTGCCGTCCGAACAGAAGGACGCCAAGGAAGGCCGCCTCCAGGAAGAACGCCGTCAGGCCCTCATAGGCGAAAAGCGGTGAAAGGACATTGGCGGTCGCGTCGGAAAAGCGGCTCCAGTTCGTGCCGAACTGGAAAGGCATGACAACGCCTGTGACGACGCCCATGCCGAAAGCAATCGAGAATATTTTGATCCAGAACGTCGAGATGCGGAGATAGATGTCCCTTCCGGTGAAGAAATTGAGGCCTTCCAGCATCGCGATGAACGCGGCCAATCCTACAGTAATAGCCGGCAGCAGGATGTGCCAGCCGATCACCCAGGCAAATTGCAGTCGCGACAGGAATACAGGATCAAAATCCATTACTCGTCTCTCCCGATGCCAAGCTGGTGAGAATCACTTCATATGCTGCAGCAGCCGCCACAGAGATCACGCCTCGATTCAAAGCCGTGATCAAGCTATAGAAATTGGCGTCGGTGTCGATACAAGGATTCGAAACCGCTCTTCTGTCTGGCCGTCAACCTCGAACCAGACCACCAAATATACCCTGATAAGCCTTTCGACGGAGACAGCCAAAGGAGTTGTCCAGCGGCTGCTGCGTCGAAATGTGACAGTCGGGGCGCCTCCCGTTCGCCACTGCAAAGAATTGATCGCAAGGCCTACTGTCGAAGCCGGCAACTTGGAGCGGATTTGCTGGGATTCAGTCCTGCAACTGCACTATGCGAAGATATGGCCGAAGCTCCGTCCAGCCTGGCGGAAACGTTCCTAAGCCTGTACGTCGGTGAGCGAGATGATGATCGGCTGACCGGCTGCCCCTGTTCACCGAAGCTGTACAGGCAAGGCTGCGACCGACCCCCGGTGCACGACCCGGTTGCTTAGTGACCCGGCAACTGTGCTGCTAATACGGGCATAGTGCTGATTTGCGCCCGCGACCCGCCGCCAAGGTGGGTTTTTCATTTCGGCGCCATACTCACACACCCTGGTTTCACGCAAGGGTGATGCCGGTTGATGAAACTTCCCCCGAGGAAGCGCGTTGCGTGGGTTCAGCCAATCCGAGGCCTGTCCCATGTATTGGTCTTCCAAGCCACTTTCTGTCGCCACCGCCATAAGCGGCGACATCCGAAACCTTATGAACACTCGGCAAGCTTTTGACCTGCTCAACGGTCATTGGCGCAGTGAAAGAAGCGACAAGCACCGATCTGCGAAACCGGCGTGCCGACAGGCCTTGAACGGCAATGTTCCCGCCGACGTCGCAAGAAATGCGTTCATCGACGCAGCGCGGGAAGCGCACATGTTGGTCGATTGTGCGAACCAATAGACAATGCCGGGATGGACCATTTCCCGCCACTAGCGAGGTCACAATGAACGCAACAACCCGATTGCACGAACTCGGCCAGAGCCTTTGGTTGGACAACATCACCCGCGATCTGTTGAGCAGTGGCACCCTTCAGCGCTATTGCACCGAATTTTCGGTGACCGGATTGACATCGAACCCCACAATTTTCGATGAAGCCATTCGTAACAGTGCCGCTTACGACGAGGCCCTACGTCGAAAAGCCAGAGAAGGCAAAGCGGGCGAGCAGCTATTCTTCGAATTGGCGCTGGAAGATTTGAAGCAAGCCGCAGCACTTTTTGGTCCGGTCCACGAAGTGACGGGCGGCATCGATGGCTGGGTTTCCCTGGAAGTGTCGCCTTTGCTGGCTAACGATGCCGGCGCCACTGTCGAAGCCGCCAAGCGGTTGCATGGGCAGGCGGAGTGTTCCAACCTGTTCATCAAGATTCCGGGCACGCCCGCAGGTGTCGAGGCCATAGAGGAATCGATCTTCGCCGGCGTGCCGGTGAATGTCACCCTGCTGTTTTCGTGCGAGCAGTATGTGGCGGCGGCCGACGCGTATTGCCGAGGCATTCAGCGACGGATTGACGCCGGGCTCGACCCGAAGATCGCCTCTGTCGCCTCAATCTTCGTCAGCCGCTGGGACAAGGCGGTCATGGATAAGGTTAACCCCGCGCTGCGGAACCGTCTCGGTATCGCCATATCCGGGCAAGTCTATAAAGCCTACCGGGAGCGGCTTGCCTCTTCCGGATGGCGCAAGCTGGCCGATGCCGGCGCACTTTCCCAGCGTCTGCTATGGGCGAGCACCGGCACCAAGGATCCGCAGCTTCCGCAATCCTATTATATCGAAGCGCTCGCCGCGCCTGCTACCATCAACACCATTCCAGAGAAGACACTCCATGCGTTTTCGAAAGAGGGTGTGTTGCGCGGCATCATGCGGGAGGATGGCGGCGACAGCGAAACCGTGCTTGGCGATTTCGCAAAAGCCGGCGTCGACATTCAGGCGCTTGCCGCGCAGCTCCAGTTGGAAGGCGCGCAATCCTTCACCAAATCATGGGCCGATCTGATGGCGGTGATTGCCTTGAAGAGCGAGCAGTTACATCGCCACGGTTCGGCCGGCAGATGATGAGCGCGCTTCTTGCGGCCAGGACATTGCCGCTCACGGAGCTTTCAGCATGGCAGGCGTTGCTGGCGCATTGTCAGGAAGTGCGCCCTTTGCATCTGCGACAGCTCTTCGCGGATGATCCCGGACGTGGCACGCAGTTCACCGTCGACGCCTGCGGACTTTATCTCGACTATTCGAAAAACCGCATCACGCCTGAGACGGTCCAGCTTCTCATTGAACTTGCCGAGGCCTCCGGGTTGCGTGAGCGCATCGAAGCGATGTTCAGCGGTCAGAAGATCAATGTGACCGAGCAGCGTGCTGTGCTTCACACGGCGCTGCGCGCACCAATTGGCGAGCGAATTTTAGTTGACGGTATCGACGTCGTGCCGGAAGTGCACGCGGTGCTCGGCAAGATGGCTGATTTCACGAACAAGATCCACAGCGGCGCATGGCGCGGCCATTCAGGCCTGCCGATCCGCAACGTCATCAATATCGGCATCGGCGGCTCTGACCTCGGGCCGGTCATGGCCTATGAAGCGCTGCGCCACTACAGCCGGCGCGACATGATTTTCCGCTTCATCTCGAACATCGACGGTACCGATTTCGCGGAAGCGACGCGAGATCTGAATCCTGAAGAAACGCTGTTCATCATCTGCTCGAAGACGTTCAAAACGTTGGAAACGCTGACCAACGCCCATACGGCCCGTCAATGGGTGCTGCGCAAGCTGGGCGACGAGCGGGCGGTGGCCCGGCATTTCGTCGCCGTCTCGACCAATACCGAAGGGGTCGCCAAATTCGGCATCGACACCGAACAGATGTTCGGCATGTGGGATTGGGACGGCGGCCGCTATTCAATGGATTCGGCGATAGGCCTATCCACCATGCTCGCCGTCGGGGCGGAAAATTTCCAGGCGATGCTGTCGGGCTTCCATGACATGGACCAGCATTTTCGCACTGCACGGTTCGATCAGAACCTGCCGGCTCTGATGGGTCTGCTCGCGGTCTGGTACAACAATTTCTTCGAAGCGCAGACGGTCGCGGTGCTTCCCTACGAGCAATATCTGAAGCGTTTTCCCGCCTATCTCCAGCAACTGACGATGGAGAGCAATGGCAAGCACGTCACGCTTGGCGGCACGAAAGTCGACTACCAAACAGGGCCGATCTATTG
>NZ_RZQA01000187.1:0-8522 GCF_004022915.1 Mesorhizobium sp. M7A.F.Ca.US.006.04.2.1 | reverse complement strand
AACCCGGCCCGCAGGTGTCAGCCCACGTGTGGACGGTGCGCGGCATTGGGGCCGATGGCCTGCGCTGACGGCAGCGTTACCAGCAGCTTGGCAATTTCAACCGCGACCGTCTGGGCATGGCGGGCGGCTTCCGGCAGACCCATGAGCTCGCCGAAAGTCCCTCGTGCCAGCGGGCCGGCGACCAGGAGTGTCGCGACCGCCGCGCCGTCCCGGCCGATCGCGCGGCTGTCGAGACCTGTCTCGATGCCAAGCCCATATTGGTCCGTCCTGATCAAGCCGGCTTCCGCCAGCGAGCTTAGCGCCGGGTTCAGCTGCAGCGCCTGCCCATGGGCCGGACCGGTGGTGTTGATGACGGCAGCGAAGCGCATCGTCTCGATCCGGGTCTGCCCGCGCCGTTGAAAGCTGACAGCCAGGCTGCCGTCCTCGTCGTTCGACGCGACAAGCCTGGCGGCAATGGTGTCGACTGTACCGGCGGCATGACGCCGGTCGAGCACGGCGGCGACCTGCGGCGCGATCCTGAAGCGATGCACGTCCCAGAACACGCGCAGCTGGCGCACCAGCCTTGCCCGCTCCGGCGGCGCAAGTGCGGCCCACAGCACCGGCCCCTGGAGGCGCAGCTGATCGAAGACCGACTGCCAGTTGACGCTGGCGGCGCGCGCGGCCGCCAGCGTCGCGCGAATGGTCTTGAGCAGGCCGAGCGCCGTCGTGGCCGGCGCGGATGCAAAGTCGCCAAAAGGCTCGCCCCTGATATCCGGGTGGCCGCGCGAGCGCAGGCCGCGGCGCGACAGCGCGAGGATACGGCCGCGATGGCCACGGCGGTCGAGTTCGGCGACCATGTCGGCCGAGGTCAACCCGGAGCCGACGATCAGCACCGACGCCTCCGGCCCGATCCCTGAAAGCGCGGCGGAAGCGTACGGATCGGCGACGAAACCTGGCGCTTCCGTCAGCGAGGCCAGCGCGTTGGGAATGCCGGGCCGCGGATGCGTCGCTGCCAGGACGAGGATATCGGCGACGACCGGTCCGGCAGAGGTGTGCACGGTCCAGCCCGCGCCACTGGCATCGCGTGTCACGCGTGTGGCGGAACCTTCGACATGATGGACAAGGCCGGAACCGAGATACGGCGCCAGATGCTCGGCGACGTAGCGGCCGAACACGCGACGGCGCGGAAAAGCGTCGCCGTTCTTCCAGATGGCATCCGGGTCGTGTTCGAGTTCTCCGCTGCCAGCCAACCAGCGTGCAAAATGCTGCGGATCATCGGGAGCCATGCTCATCCTGACTGCGGGGACATTGACCCGGTGCGACGGTTCCTCGCTGGAATAGGCCAGGCCGCCGCCGAGCGCTGGTCGCGGCTCGATGACGGAAATCGACAGGCACTCCGATTGAGGTGCCCGCGCCAGATGCCAGGCCACCGCCGCGCCGGAAAAGCCGCCGCCAAGGATGGCGACGCGCAACCGGCGGGCCGGAGGGAGCGCGTTCACGAGGCGCTGGCGAGCGATTTCGGCCGGTGGTCGCCGGCGATGGTCTCGCCGAACGGACCGGTGTTGACGGACGAGCCGGCGGCTTTTACCGGATGGTCGGTCGGCAGTTTCGGCAGCACCAGTTCGCCGAAGCGATAGGCTTCTTCCAGATGCGGATAGCCGGACAGGATGAAGGTATCGATGCCGAGGCGCCGGTACTCGTCGATACGCTCGGCGATCGTGTCGGGGTCGCCGACAAGGGCAGTACCGGCACCGCCGCGCACCAGGCCGACGCCTGCCCACAAATTGGGCGCGATCTCGAGCTTGGCACGATCGCCGCCATGCAATGCGCTCATCCGCGCCTGCCCGACCGAATCCATGCGCGCAAAGACTTTTTGGGCCGAGGCGATCGTCGTGTCGTCGAGGCGGCTGATCAGCCTGTCGGCAGCGGCCCAGGCCTCCTCGGTGGTTTCGCGGGCGATGACATGCAGCCTAATGCCGAAAGAGAGCTTGCGGCCGGCCTTCTGCGCCAGTTCACGCACCCTGTCCAGCTTGCGCTCGACATCGGCAGGCGGCTCGCCCCAGGTCAAATATTTGTCGATCTCCTGCGCCGCCACCGTCGACCCGGCATCGGACGAACCGCCGAAATACAGCGGCGGGTAAGGCGTCTGCACCGGCGGAAACAGCAGCCTTCCGTCCTCGATGTGGAAATGCTTGCCGTCATGCTCGACCGTCTCGCCGCTCAGCACCCGCTTGTATATGCGCAGGAACTCCTGCGTCACCTCATAGCGTTCGGCATGCGACAGGAAAATGCCGTCGCCCTTGTTCTCCAGCGGATCGCCGCCGGTGACGACGTTGATCAGCAGGCGGCCATTTGAGATGCGGTCCAGCGTCGCAGTCATGCGCGCGGCCAGCGTCGGCGACTGCAAACCGGGCCGCACGGCGACAAGGAAACGCAAGCGTTCGGTCATCGGCACAAGAGCCGATGCGATCACCCAGGAATCCTCGCACGAGCGGCCGGTCGGCAACAGCACGCCATAGTAGCCGAGCGTGTCGGCCGCCTTCGCCACTTGCGTCAGATAGGGCAGATCGACCGATCTGCCGCCCTCGGCCGTGCCGAGATAGCGGCTGTCGCCATGCGTCGGCAGAAACCAGAGCACCTTGATAGGGTCTGGAATGTGCTTGCTCATGGCCTGTCTCCCGTCGCCTGACGGAGGCGGCCGGAGATGCCTGCTTTGGTTGACGGCGAGCGCAAAAAGGTAGGCATGGCGTGGTCCTGTCCGGGTGGAAACCAGATCGCCAGTGCAGATTGCTTATTCCACAAACTCTGTAGAGTTAGTTTATTCCAATTCCGTTGCCGCTATTAGAATTTCTCTCCCCAAGAAATCGGCGGCGAGGCCGACCCGAGTGCAGCGGGCCGGCCTTCCTGCATCAGAACGCTGGTTCGACCGCGTTGACGTTGTCCTTGGTGACAACTGTCAGCGGGATCGGCAGCCGGTCCTTGACCTCCTTGCCCTCGATGATCTCGGCCATCGTGTTGATCGCCAGGCGGCCATCCTCGACGGGCGACTGGACGATGGTCGAGTACATCTCATTGGTGCGGATCGATTCGAACGCATCCTTCTGGCCATTGATGCCGACGATCGGCGGTGCGGCCTTGGAGGGGTTCGCCTCTTTCCATGCGTCGATGAAGCCGCGGGCCATCGTGTCGTCATTGGCGTAGACACCGCTGATCTGGTCGCCGAAGCGTGTGATCAGATCGCGGCTCACCACCAGCGCCTTTTGCTGGTCGAAGTCGGCGTTGACCGTGTCGAGCACGTTGATCTCGGCATTGGTTTCCTTGAGACGGTCGGTAAATCCGCTGACGCGGCCGATCGTGGTGCCGTTGCCGGCCTGGCCGGCGATGATGACGACGGAGCCCTTGCCGCCCAGCGCCTTGCTCAGCGAGTCCGCCGCCAGCTTGCCTTCCTCATAGACATCAGGCCCGGTGAACGACTTGATGAACGGCTTGGCATCGTCGCTCATCGGCGAATTGATGAGGATCGCCGGAATGTTCGCCTGCTGCGCGCGCGCCAGCCCCGGTATGTATGCCTGCGGGTCGAGCGGCCACAGGATGATGCCATCGACCTTGCGCGCAACGCAGGTGTTGAGCTGCTCGGTGCCTTTCTGGACATCAAAATCCTGGCTGAGGCTCAGGATCTCGATGCCGAGTTCCGCAGCGCGCGCCTGAAGCGCCTTGTTGGCCGGCGTCGCGTAGGCATGCGAATCCGCTGCCGTCACGTAGCAGACCGTCTTGGCGCTGGCCCAGCCCGTCGATGCCAGCACAGCCGCCATGGCGGCGACGTGAAGCATGCTTTTCTTGCCAATCATGTGTTTCCTCCCAATCATGTGGTTCCTCCTTGAGTGATTGGATTGTCGCGAACGAGCGCCGGGCGCGTGCCCGGAGCCCTCCCCTTGGTGGTAACGGCCCGATCGAGCACGACGAGCAGGATCAGGATAAGCCCGGACACGACCTGCTGGACGTATGCGGGAACGGACTGGAACTCCATCGCGATGGTCAGCGAGCCGATCGTCAGCACGCCGCCGAGCGTGCCGAGCGCGGATCCCTTGCCGCCTTCGAGACGAGTCCCGCCGACAACGACCGCGGCAATGACGGCGACCGTCAGTTCCGAGCCGAAGACAGGCGAGCCGGTGTTGGTGACGAGGCTCTGGAGAACCCCCGCCAGGCCGGCAAGCGTGCCGGCAAAGACAAAGCCGAGAAAGACGATACGGTCCGAGGCGATACCGCTTTCCTTGGCAGCCGCCGGGTTGGACCCCACCGCAAAGACGTTGCGCCCAGGTATGGTGCGCGTCAGCCAGAAATGCAGCAGCACGATCAGGGCGATGAACAGCACGCTGCGGAGGGTGAAGACATCGAGATAGATCTTGGCCAGCGCCAGGGAGAGCATGATGTCGGTTCCGGTCACCGGCTGGCTGTTGGTGATCCAGTGCGCGAGTGAGCGGAAGATCAGCATCGTCGCGAGCGTCAGCACGAGCGAATTCACCTTCAGGCCGACGACCAGCATGCCGTTGATGGCGCCTGCCAGGGTACCGACCAGGATGCCGGCGATCGCGGCGGGCAGGATGCCGATCTCTCGCTGCAGGATGACCGATACGATGCCGGCCAGGGCAAACACGGCGCCACCGGAGAGGTCGATCTGGCCCGATATCAAAAGCACCGTCAGGCCGACCGCGATCAGGCCGATCGTCGCCGCCCGGTCGAGACCGAGGCCGAGCGTCGATGCCGAGAGGTAGCCGGGGACCAACAGCGCGGAAATGACGAGCGTCAGGCCGAGAATGATGACGACGCGATGCTGCGAGACAAGCGAAAGAAAACGCATCACGCCACGCCCCGCTTGCGCAATGCCGCATCCATGCCGACGGCACCGACGATCAGGATGCCGAGCACGAAACCCTGGATTGGCGTGCGCACACCGTCGAGCACCATGACGTTGGTCAGCAGTTGCACGAAGATGAGGCCGGCAATGGCCCGCGGCACCGATCCGAAGCCGCCGACGATCGACACGCCGCCGACCACCACCGCCGTGATGGCGCTGAATTCGTAGCCGCCGCCGATGAGCGGCCGCGCGCTCTGCAGCGTCAGCCCGAGCAGGCCGCCGCTGATGCCGGAAGCCAGTGCGGTGATCACGAAGGCGCCAGCCTTCACGGCCCGCACCGGAACCGCACTAGCCTCGGCGGCGCTGTAATTGCCGCCGGTGGCGAGCGTCCATCTGCCCCAGAAGGAGCGGGACAGGACGAAATGGCCGACAAGGGCGATGACCAGGAAGATCAACACCACGACCGGAATGCCGAACAGCCGGCCCTTGGCGAATTCGGCTGAGGCGGGATTGCTGCCATAGACGATGACCCCGCCGACAGCCGCTTGGACGATGCCCAGTCCGATCGTGCCAACGCCGAGCGTGGCAATGATGGGATTGATGCCGACATATCCGACCAGGCTCCCGTTGAGCAGGCCTATGAGGCCCGCGAGACCCACCGCCAGCAGGAACGCCGGCAGCGGCCCGATCATCGGCTGCAGCCCGAGCGACAGGATGGCGCCGCAGGCGATGGTGGCCGGCACCGACAGGTCGGCCAGGCCGCCGACCACGAGCACGAAGGTCATGCCGACGACGACGATGCCGACGATGGACATCGAGGTCAGGACGTTGAGCAAATTGCCTGACGTGAAGAAGGCGGGGCTGACGAGGGAGCCGTAAAGCATCACGGCGACGATGGCGAAGGCGAGCCCCGCCTTCGACAGGACATCGACAAGCCTGCTGCCACGCGTAAAGCGGTCGTTGCGGTTCACGCCACCGATCTCCATGGCCGCTTCGCTCAAGCCATCTCCTCCCCGGTGGCCAGCGCCATGATGCGCTCCTCGCTCAATTCGCTGCGCAAGAGAGGCTCGGAGGCATAGCCATCGCGCATCACCACCACGCGGTCGCAGACTCCGAGGATTTCGGGCAGTTCCGACGAGATCATCACGGCCGCCATGCCGCCGGCGACGAGTTGGCCGATGATGTGGTGGATCTCGGCCTTGGCGCCGACGTCGACGCCCCGCGTCGGCTCGTCGAGGATCAACGCCGAAGGTTTGGCGGCAAGCCATTTGGCGATGACCGCCTTCTGCTGGTTGCCGCCCGACAGAAGGCTGATGCGCCGTTCGCCGTCGGGCGGTGAAATCGAAAACTGCTTGACCGAATCCCGGGCAAGCGCGCGATCGGCGCTGCGGCTGATGCGTCCGAAACGGGTCAGGCGGCGCAGGATGGGCAGGCTGATGTTTTCCCGGACCGACATTCCAGGCACGACGCCATCGCCCTTGCGATCTTCCGGAACATAGGCAATGCCTGCCCTGACCGCCTGGGATGGCGAGTTGATCGAGACCTCGCGTCCGTTGACGCTGACCGTGCCCTCGACAAGCCGCGACAGGCCGAAGATTGCGCGGGCAACCTCGGTGCGACCAGCGCCCACCAAGCCGGTCAAGCCCAGTATCTCGCCGGCGCGCACATCGAAGCTGACATCGCGGAAGCGCTGTCGGTCGCTGATATGCTCCACGCGCAACACGGACTTGCCGATCGCGGCCGGACTTTTCGGGAAGACATTGCTAACTTCGCGACCGACCATCAGCCTGATCATATCGGCAGCCTTTATGCCCTTGATCGGACGCGTCTCGATCATTGAGCCATCGCGCAGCACCGTCACCTCATCGGCGATTTCGAGCACCTCCTTCAGCCGATGGCTGATGTAGACGATGGCGATGCCGTCATCGCGCATCTTGCGCAGGATCCGGAACAGCGCCGCCGTCTCATGCTCGCTGAGGCTGGATGTCGGCTCGTCCAGCACGATGATCCTCGGCTGCGCCGCATAGGCCTTGGCGATCTCGACGAGCTGCTGCTGGCTGATAGAAAGGTTGCCGAGCCGTTCACGCGGATTGATGGCCGCTCCGAGCTCGTCGAGGACGGCAGCCGCCGCCCTGACCATCTCGCGCTTGCGCAGAAAGGTCCATTTGCCGGGCATGCGGCCGAGATAGACGTTCTCGGCGACGGTCAGGTCGGGGACCAGATTGATTTCCTGGTGCACCATGCGGATGCCGAGCGCCTGGGCGTCGGCGGGCCGGCGCATGCGCACCTCGGCGCCACCGACTTTGATCGTGCCGCTGGTGGGCGCGTAGGATCCGTTGAGGATCTTCATGAGCGTCGATTTGCCGGCGCCGTTCTCACCCACGACCGCATGAACGGTGCCGAATTTCACGGCAAAATTGACGTTGGACAGAGCCTTCACGCCTGGAAAGTTCTTGCTGATGCCTCGCATATCCAAGGCGCAATCGGCGGCGACGGTCATATCTGGCTAGGTTCCTCCTGGCGGCCGGCCGGTGCGCTACATCGGCCTTCGATATGTTAGTATAATAGCGCTGCAAACGCAGTCGGGCTTCTTCGAACAAGCTTGAATGGCCTGCGCTGTTGAAGATCCAAGCCTCAGTCCCGGACTGAATTTTCCATCGTTCATCCTCACTATTGCACTAATATAACAGTTCTGGCAAGCTGGATTCCGGCGGGTCGTCATGACGTGGTGCGTCCCCGACCCCACGCTTGTATTGGATGCGTTCCAATTGACATTCTAGTATTATCTGGCCATTTCTGGTGAACGAAGACACGGATTTGCAATGGACCTGGATCCTTCGACGCTCAATCGGGCTCTTCCGCTCCGCGATCAGATCTACCACAAGATCCGCAACCTGATCGTCGTCGGGCAGTTGAAGCCGGGAGAGGTCATCAACGAGGTCGCCATCGCGGAGGCCCTGGGGGTGTCTCGCACCCCCGTTCGCGAAGCGGTCAAGCGCATCAGCGACGAGGGCCTGGTCAAGATCCTGGCGCAGACCGGCACCTATGTTGCTCCGATCAGCCGGGCCGACCTGGAAGAAGCCTATGTCATCCGGCGGGCACTGGAGATGGAAAGCGCCCGACGCGCGGCCGCCAAGTTCACAGCGGCAGCCAGCGAATTGCTGGAAGACAACATGGCGGCGCACCGGCTTGCCATATCCCGCGGCAGATATGCCACCGCGATACAACTCGACGATGTCTTCCACCGCACCATAGCCGAGATCTGCGGCCTGCCGATGATCTGGAGAGCCGTCGACATCTCAAAGGCACAGATGGATCGCGGGCGCTATCTCGCCATCCCAAGACCGGGTTATGGCGAACAGACGATCGAGCAGCACGAGGCCATTTTCGACGCCCTGAAGCGCCACGACGCCGAGGGTGCGGCACGGGCCATGGAACATCATCTCGAGACGTCGTTCCGCAACACGCTCGAAGTCGCCGCCGACCTTCTCGGCTGAAGCCCCGCGAGCAACCAGCATGCAAAGAATGGGACTTTGTATCGGCGTGAAAGCCGAGGCGATCGCGGACTATAAGCGCGTCCACGCCGCCGTCTGGCCCGAAGTGCTCGACGTCATCAGCCGCGCCAACATCCGCAACTATTCGATCTTCCTGCGCGAACCGGAGAACCTTCTGTTCGCCTGCTGGGAGT